>DATFXE010000724.1:0-6783 GCA_035258585.1 Roseiflexaceae bacterium
GGGTGCGCCGCATCCGTGTGGGCAATGGCTTTGGCATGGCTGTGCGCTGCGCCGCATCCGAGCTGCCCGACTACCTGGCGGCGCCTTCGGGCGGAAGGCCGCATGAGAGCCACCACGGCCTCCAGCTGCTCGCTCCGACGGTGAACTATGTGCGCGAGGCATATGCCGATTACGCTCGCGGCCTGCCCTCACGCGACCCGGCGGTGATCGCCATGACGTTTTCGGCGATCGACCCGCTCGTCGCGCCGCCTGGCAAGCACAGCGTATTCTTGTGGGCGCAGTACTTCCCGTATGAGCTTGCGAACCCTTCGTCGGGCTCAGGGCGCAGCGCCGCGCGCTGGGATGATCTGCGCGAGCAGGTGGCCGATGGTATTCTGGAGGTGCTTTACCGCTACGCACCGAACATGCGCGGCGCGATTCTCGATCGCTTCATCCAGACGCCGCTCGACTTGGAGCGCCGGCTTGGGCTGCTGCGCGGCAATGTAATGCATGTCGAAATGTCGCTCGACCAGATGTTCTTTTTCCGGCCGCTGCCCGAGCTGGCCTCGTATCGCACTCCGGTGCGCGGTCTGTACATGACCGGCGCGAGCATGCACCCCGGCGGAGGTGTCTTTGGCGCGAGCGGCTACAACACCGCGCGCATTGTGCTGGGCGATAGGCGGCGCGGGCGAAAGCTGTGGGCTGGGGTGAGTGTGGCGGCGGTAGCAGCAGGGGCGTGGCTAGCTAAGAGCCGGGTGTCCGCTGGGCGAACCAAGAACTGAGAACCACGAGTCATAGCTCAGGTTCTCGGTTCTCGGTTCTCGATTCTTGGTTCTACGATCGAAGCTGGCAGCCGACATGCTCCGGCGCCTGATCGATGTGGGCGCGGAAGAACGAGCGAATCTTACCGGCGTCGACGGTGTCGAGTCTGAGCAGCCAGGTCCAAGCCGTCACGGCGATCGGCGACTCGGTCATCTTGTCGGCTGGGCGTGGCAGTAGCACAATGCAGGGACTTTGCTGCTGTAGCTCTCGCGCCAGCGATGTCAGCTGATCGACGCTCGCCTGGTCGAGTCCCTGCCGATAGTGAATGATCACCCCGCCATGCTCGAGGTTATGCACGGTCAACTCATCGGGGATGGGCTGACTCTGGACACCCCACGGTGCGGTTCCACCGCCATAGTGCCATCCTGATGTAGGTGGGTTCGAGTTGTAAGGCCCATGGGGGCTGGTTACCTCAGCGATGTGAGGACTAGTTGGCGGCGGTACTAGGTTTGGAAACTGCTGCTGACCGGCGATATTGCCGCCGCCACTCCGCGTGAGCGCCAGCCCAGCCACCACCATAACCACTACCAGGCCCACCGCAACGGCGATCATCAGGGTTCGATTGGAGCTAGCCTTCTTTCGCTGGACCTGGCGCCCGCCGGTGCGCCGCACACTGGACTGTGACATTTGCTGTGACTCCTCATGTTTTGGGTGACGAGTGATGGATGGCGGGTGGCGGGTGGTGGAGGTCATGTCACTCATCACCCGGCACTCGACACGTATTAGGCGTAATGATACCAGATTCGCTTCAACACGTACATTAGAGTGCGGTGAGCCACGATCGTTAGTCGAGATTCGCGATCGCGCGCGCCAGTTGTGCGGCAACGCGGGCGTTCTGCCGGAGCAGCGCGATGTTTGTGCGCATGCTTTCGCCATGGGTGCCCTCGGCTACGGCCGATAGCAGGAATGGCGTGAGCGCCTGCCCGCGCACGCCGGCCGCGCTCGCCTTTGCCAGCGCCTGCTCGATCGCACGCTCGACCTGGCCGCGCGGCAGCGCGACTTCGCTAGGCGGCGGTATGGCCAGCAGCATGCCGCCCCCGCCGCCCAGCGCCCTGTGCGCCCGCCAGACTGCGGCTGCCTCGGCCACGCTCTCCACGCGCGAAATCGGAAGGTCGCTCGAAGCGCTGTAGAAGGCCGGGAACTCGTCCACGCCCAATCCCAGCACCGGCACGCCAGTAGTCTCGAGGTATTCGATCGTCGCCGACAGATCGAGGATCGCTTTGGCGCCAGCGCAGACCACCAGCACCGGCGTGCGCGCAAGCTCGGTCAGGTCGGCCGAGACATCCCATGTCTCGTGCGCCCCACGGTGGACGCCGCCAATGCCGCCGGTGGCGAAGACGTGTATGCCGGCCAGCGCCGCCAGCGCCATCGTTGCCGCGACTGTGGTGGCGCCGTCGCGACCCTGCGCGACGGCGTAGCCGATGTCGCGCCGTGAGAGTTTCAGGATACCTTCGGCCGCCGCGAAGCGCTCCACATCCGCATCCGACATCCCAACCGTGGGCCTACCCGCGACGACACCAATCGTCGCCGGTTGGGCGCCGTGGTCGCGCACTTCACGCTCCATTGCGCGCGCCAGATCGAGATTGTGCGGGTAGGGCAGGCCGTGCGAGATCACCGTACTTTCGAGCGCAACCACCGGTTGGCCGGATGCCAGTGCGGCCCGGATAGACTCAGGAATGTGGATTGTTGTGTTCACGCTGTTCTCCGTATGCGATGATTCCCGCAACCACACAGTATACCCGAAATCGCGCAATCCGCGTCAAGGCGTCGAATCTAATACGTTGCTAATACTTCCAACCTTGACAGCGTTACACTCAAGTTCGTATAATAATGGCCTGATACAACATATCTGAAAGACGATTTTCACTTTACAGGACCTACGCGGTGGCGCTCTCAAGCGCCGTTTTGCCTGCGGCAGCAAGGTACTTCTCTTTTATCTGTTTTTCGTTTTTTCGCTCGCAGAGCGAAAAAACGAAAAACAAAAAGAAGATAAAGTACCGCTGCGAACGACCATATCTGAGGTACCGCGTAAGTCCTATCACTTTACAGTTGTCAGTGACGTGGTGGTCGGAGGGCGCAGCCCTGCTCTCACTCCCGCCGCGCCAAGCTGTCAAGTCGCAAGCGCTGCTTTCGCTGGCGTCGATAGCGTTCTGTGGAGGAGCTTCTGAATGGATTACCACGATTACTACAAAACCCTGGGTGTCGAGCGAAGCGCCAGCGACGCAGAGATCAAGAAGGCCTATCGGAAGCTGGCGCGCAAGTATCACCCAGATATCAACCCGGGCAACAAAGCCGCCGAGACCAAGTTCAAAGAGATCAACGAGGCCTACGAGGTGCTGTCCGATAAGGACAAGCGCGAGAAGTACGATCGCTTCGGGCGCGACTGGCAGCGTTACCAGCAGGGTGGCGGCGCTGGCGGCTTCGACTGGGGCAGCTATGCCGGTGCGGGTGGCAGCCCCTTTGGCGGTGGGGGCGGCGATTTCTCCGATTTCTTCGAGACGCTGTTCGGCGGCGGTCGCTCGGCTGCGCGCCCTGGAGCGGGCTTTCGGATGGATGGCCAGCCGATCGAGCATGAGGTCGAGGTCACGCTGGACGAGGCCTTCAGCGGCACCCAGCGCAGCCTCCAGATCAGCAGCCCAAGCGGCCAGCCGCGGACGATCAACGTCAAGATCCCGGCAGGCGTCGATAACGGCGCACGTGTGCGGGTCGCGGGCGAAGGCGCCCAGGGCATGGGCGGCGGCAAGCGCGGCGATCTGTTCCTGGTGATCAAGGTGCTGCCGCACGGGCGCTTCGAACGCCGCGGCGACGATCTAGAGACGGCCGTCCAGACCGACCTCTACACCATGTTGCTCGGTGGAACGGTGCGTGTGCCAATCATAGGCGGCAAGACGATCACACTGAATGTGCCTTCCAATACGCCCAATGGCAAGAAGTTCCGGATCAGCGGGCAGGGCATGCCGCGCCTGCGCGCGCCCGAAGCGCGCGGCGACTTGTACGTCAAGCTTGAGGCGCTGCTGCCGGTCAGCCTTTCGACCCGCGAGCGCGAGCTGGTCGAGGAATTGCGGGAGCTTACCAAGACAAGGTGACAAGCTGACAGGGTGACATTGCGACTATGAATGTCACCCTGTCACCCTGTCACCCTGTCACCCTGTCAGTATGGAACAGCAGTACTATACGATCAAAGTTGCGGCCGAGCTGTGTGGTATGCACGAGCAGAGCTTGCGCATGTACGAGCGTCGCGGACTGATTGCGCCCAGGCGCAGCCCCGGCAATATCCGCCGCTTCAGCGCGCAGGATGTCGAGCAGATCCGCTTCATCAAGCGGCTGATCGACGAGCTGGGCGTTAATCTCGCCGGAGTCGAGGTGATCATGCATATGCGGCGGCAGCTGATCGAGATGCAGGAAGAGCTGGAGAGCCTTCGGCAAAGCCGCGAGGCGTGAAACAGTGCCATCGTGCGTGGTCTACTCTCTGTCGTCTCAACCAGAAAGCAACTTCTGTCGCCCTGTGCTACTCTTCCGTTTTCATGCGTTCGAGGAAACGCGGGTTGGCCACAGCCAGCTCCCCCTCGGCGCTGCGGCGCAGATGCGTGAGCAGGGCCGCGCGCCGCGCCCCGTCGTCGTACTCGCCGCTGCGTATGGCGGCGCATAGCCGCCGCGCCTGCGCCGCGACAGCGGCGCGCAGCGCTTCCCCAGCCGGCTGCGCGGCGGTATCCCCCTCTAGATCGGCAGCGCGGCGCCATGCCGCAGCCAGGTGCTTCTCCCCATCCGCTAGCTCACGCTCGACAATCGCCAGTACATTGGCGGCCACTAGCGTCTGGAAGCGCAGCCGCGGCTCGGCTATGCTCGGAATGACTTGCTGCTCTAGCTGCAAACGGGCAGCCGCGATCAGCTCGGCGGCAGTGGGGTGGTCGAACATCAAACCTCCAGTTTGCGTTAACAGTATTTGCGTGGTGCCCCAAATATGGAGAGTGGAGCAGCAGTACTTTATCTTCCTTTTGTTCGCCCAGAGGGCACCCGGTTTTTTCGCTCGCAGAGCGAAAAAACCGGGTGCCCTCTGGGCGAACAGATGAAATAGGAAGTACCATGCTGCCGAGCACCCTGAGCGTGCCTGCCCTGAGGCTCCCCTGAGCCTGGCCCCCCCTGAGCTTGTCGAAGGGTCGAAGGGCTTGTCAAATAGGTCGAAGGGTCGAAGGGCAGGCTAAACGGCGTTTGAGTGCGCTACCGCGTAACTCCTGGAGTGAAAAGTTCAGAGTTGAGTGAAACAACTCTGAACTTTTCACTCTTCCATGTCTTCAATAAGCGTGAGGAACTCCAACTCCATCTCAGCGGCGCGGCGGCCCAGGCTGGCTAGCTCCACGCTCGGGTCGGCGCCCGAGAGGTGGCGCTGGGCCTGGACGTGGCATGTGGCGGCCCAGCGCAGATTGCCCATAATCTCCCACCAGTGCAGCGCGTCGCGATCGACGACCCGGCCGGATGCGGCCGCATAGGCGGCCAGGTAAGGCGCCAGCTCGCCGACGCCGCCCACATGCAGCGCGTCGTTGCCGAAGCGCCAATCGCGCACGCATGGCCAGGCCAGATCCTCGTGCGGGTCACCCACATGCGCGAACTCCCAGTCGATCACGGCGTTCAGGCCCTCTGGCCCGACCAGCAAATTGCCGACTCGAAAGTCGCCGTGGATCAGCGTCAGCTGGGTGCATTCGGGGGCGCGCCGCTCGAGCCAGCGCAGGCCGAACTCCAGCGCCGGATTCTGCAGATCGATCGCGGCGAGCACCCGGCGGGTGCGGTCGAGCGCGTCCAGTGCCGGCGAGTGGGTGTCGCGTGGTCGCGGCAGGAAATCGAGCGGTGCCGGGTCGAGTGCGTGGATGCGGGCGAGCTGCGTGGCCATCTGCGCCACAAGGCGCTCACGCGCGGCGGCCAGTTCTGGCCTGCGCACCACGCGTGGCCCGATCGACTCGCCCTCGACGCGGTCCATCAGGAGGAACGGCCGGCCCAGCGCCGCGCCGTCGGCATCCAGCCAGCGCGGGCGCGGCGCCAGCACCCCGGCGGCATGCGCGGCCGAGAGCAGCGCGAACTCCTGCGCGCGGCTCAGCGCGTCGGGTTTCATGCTGCTGGCCAGGTCCATCCGTAGCACCAGCGCCTCGTGCGCGCCGCCTATCTCAGCGTCCACCGCCCATGTCTCGCGCGATGCCCCGCCGGCGAGCGGCTTCATGCCGGTGATGGTGGCAGGGGCGCTGCCCACGGAGGCGAGGAAGGCGGCCAGGCGGGTGGGGAGGTCGTCACGTTGCGGTGAGCTCATGCGTCGTTGCCTGTAGTAATGCCGCGGGTAAAGGTATTACGTTCAGCGTGCTATCTGGAGTTAGACGTGTCCACCCCATCTACGAAGATCGCGCTCAACCTCGATAATCTTCTGGCGAATCTCGTCGATCTCATTTATCACACTTGGATCGGCAGCAGTACCGAGCTTCGCATGTTTCAGCTCGAGCTCCCTCAAGCGGTTACGATGAGCGCGGAGCAGTGGCCTCAGCACCGCGACCTGCTCCTCGCGCTCGGTGGAATCGAGCGGCGGGGTCTCCTCCTGTTTGTGAGGCTCCATCCATTTCCCGCTTTCGACCAACCAGCGCGCGAAGCTGCTGGCACAGATGCGCCAGCGCTCGCCGCGCCAGGAAGCGCAGCGCTGGTTCGCGGTGGCCTCGATCAGGTCGCCGTCGGCTAACCAGCGCATCTCGTGGTCATCATCGCTAAGCGTGACGTCCGCGGCTGGTGGTTCAACTACCTGTGAAAACTCCGCGAGTGCCAGTGTAAGTGCGGTCCGCTTCAGGTTCTGGCTCAGGCGCTGCCAGACATCCTCGAAGTGAACCGTCGCCCAGCCTTGTATCATCCGGTCGGCGTGGCCGTAGCGCGCTTGAGAGTTCCGATCATATGTGTTGGACTCGAACAGAGCGGCGGCGGCGATCTGAACCAGGAAAGGGTGCCGCCCGCTCG
>DATFXE010000725.1:0-9650 GCA_035258585.1 Roseiflexaceae bacterium
CACGCCGCGCACAAAGGTCTTGGTGCCGTCGATCGGGTCGATGATCCAGCGAAACGCCGCGCCGGGGCGGGTCTCGCCCTCCTCCTCGCCCAGGATGCTGTGGCCGGGGTAGCGCGCCTCGATCAGCTCGCGGATCAGCCGCTCGGCCTGGCGGTCGGCGATCGTCACCGGCGACTGATCCTCCTTATACTCAGTGGTGAAATCCGTCTGGAAGTAGCGCAGCGTCAGCTTGCCGGCCTGCCAGGCCAGGTCGGCGGCGAACTCGCGCAGGTCGCGCAGGGATTCAGATGCCACCCTATGATCTCCTTAAACATGCTCAAATAGACGATGGACGATGGACGATGGACGATATGTGTCGACGAATCATCGTCTATCGTCTATTGTCTATCGTCATATTCGTGTGCCTTCGTGGATCAAACCACTCGCGCGCTGTCGTCGAACGTCTCCTCCAGCGCGGCCAGCAGCACGTCGTTCTGCTCGGGCGTGCCGATGCTGAAGCGGATGCAGTCGCTCAGGCCGGGCTTATTGAAGTAGCGCACCAGGATGCCGCGCCGCATCAGGTCATCCTTGAGCGCCCTGGCGTCGCCGGCGATCACGCGGCAAAGCAGGAAGTTGGCCTGGCTGGGGTAGACGTGCAGGCTGGGCAGCTTCTGAAGCCGGGCGTAGATCCGCTCGCGCTCGCCGACGATGCAGCTGACCTTCTCCATCAGATAATCGACATCCTCCAGCGAACCGAGCGCAGCGGCCTGTGCGGCGACGTTGATATTGTAGGGTTGCTTGATCTTCCAGAGATGCTTGATCAGCTCCTCGTGGAACAGCCCGTAGCCGATCCGCAGCCCGGCCAGACCGGCCCACTTACTGAAGGAGCGCAGCACCGCCAGGTTGGGGTAGCGGCCGACCAGATCGACCACGCTCAGGCCGGCGAACTCGACATATGCCTCGTCCACCACCACCATCAGCGGCAGCTCCAGCAGCCGCTCGATCTCGGCGCGCGGGGTCAGGTTGCCGGTCGGGTTGTTCGGCAATGTCACGAAGATCAGCTTGGCGCCATACCGCTCGGTCGCCTCGGCCACGCCCTCGATATCGATCGAGAACGCCTCGTCGCGCGGGACCTCGATCACCCGCGCGCCGTGGATGCCGGCGTCGAAACCGTACATCCCAAAGGTCGGCGGGCAATCGACGATCGTATCGCCTGGTTGAAGCAGCGCGCGCATCAGCAAATCGATCAGCTCGCCCGAGCCGGAGGAGCACATGATTCGCTGGGGCGGCTGGCCGGTGTAGCGGCTCAACTGCTCGCGCAATAGCGTATGGTTCGGGTCGGGGTAGATCGCCACCACCGACGGGTCGCCATATTGCAGCGCCGCGCCGCCCTGGTACACGTGGCCGCCCACGGCTGCAAGCCCGGCCAGCGCGCGCGGCGAAGGCCCATACGGACTCTCGTTCGCGTCCAGTTTGATGATCCGCTCGACCGGCAGACCAAGCCGCGCCGCCAGCACCTCGATCGGCGCAACCGGGATATAAGGCTCGAGCGCCGCGATATCGGGGCGCAACAGGTGTGCGATAGAGGGCATGAGTTCGCTTCCTCCGCTTCGTACTGCTCTCGGACACAGGTCGCAGGTCGCAGGTCGCAGATCGCAGATCGCAGAATGCTGCCACCTGGATCGCGCCGCCGGCCACGAACATGCCGCAATGATACCACGAATGGTGTATCGCTTGGCAGAGCGAGCGGGCCGCCGCGACGCATCGTCGCGCCTATGCTATAATCTCGCCCCAGACGACGCGTTACTGAGCGCTGCACAAATAGCTAAACTTTTTGGTGGGGGTGTGGGGGCGGCGAAGCCGTCCCCACACCCCCACCACTGGGGAGGTCTGGAGGGGCCCGGGTACCCTCTGGGTGCCCCCTCCAGACCTCCCCAGCAGCTATCTTTAGCTGCTTATGCAGCGGTCAATAGAACGTTAGAACGTTAGAAGGTTCCAACGTGCAACGTCTCAACGTTTCAACGTTCCAACGTGCTAACGGGTAGGTGATCTATGCCCACGCAGCGGCCGAGCATCTCGGCGTTCTTCCCTGCCTACAATGATGGCGGCACAATCGGCAGCCTGGTCGTCACCACACTGAGCACTCTGGCCGAGCTGACCGATGATTACGAGGTGATCGTCGTCGAGAACGGCAGCTCGGATTATACCGTCGATGTGCTCGAAGAGCTGGCCAGGCAGTACGATCACTTTCGCTTCCTGGCGCATCGCGAGGCGCTCGGCTACGGCGGCGCCTTGCGGGTCGGCTTTGCGACGTGCAGCAAAGAGCTTATTTTCTACACCGACGGCGACGCGCAGTACGACCCGCGCGAGATCAGGCTGCTGCTGCCCGCCATGACCGACGGCGTGGATGTAGTCAACGGCTGGAAGATCGAGCGGCACGACCCGTTGCACCGCATCGTGATCGGGCGAATGTACCACCATTTTGTGAAGCTCATGTTCGGTTTCAAGCTGCGCGATGTCGACTGCGACTTCCGCCTGCTGCGGCGCGAGGTCTTCGACGTGATCGACCTGGAGTCGCCCGATGGCACGATCTGCCTTGAGCTGGTCAAGAAGCTGCAAGACGCCGGCTTCAATTTCGCTGAGGTGCCGGTTCACCACTATCATCGCACCTACGGCAAAAGCCAGTTCTTCAACTTCCGGCGGCTCAGTCGCGTGCTGCCGCATATAGCCTGGCTGTGGTGGAAGCTGGTGGTCCGGCGCGAGCACGTCCGGCGGATCGCGGCACGGCGGCAAGAGTTGTCTGATAAGATGACAAGATGACAAGATGAACGAGAACGTCATCTTGTCATCTTGTCATCTTGTCATTATGTAGAAGTCCACATGACGAATTACGGCAATGTTTTCGACGGCGCGCGTATCCTGATCACCGGCGGCCTTGGCTTCGTCGGGTCGACTCTGGCGCACCGGCTGGTCGAGCTGGGCGCGCGGGTCACGCTGGTCGATTCGCTGATCCCGCTGTATGGCGGCAACCTGCGCAATATCGCCGGCATCGAGGATCGGGTCAAAGTCAATATCGCCGACGTCCGCGATGAGTATTCGATGGATTACCTGGTGCAGGGGCAGGATTTCCTGTTCAACCTGGCTGGCCAGACATCGCATATGGACTCGATGCGCGACCCGTACACCGATCTGGATATCAACTGCCGCTCGCAGCTCTCGATCCTGGAGGCCTGCCGCAAGAACAACCCTGGCCTCAAGATCGTCTACACCTCGACCCGCCAGATGTATGGCAAGCCGGATTACCTGCCGGTGGACGAGCGCCATTTGCTGCACCCCACCGACGTCAACGGCGTCAATAAGATGGCCGGCGAGTGGTACCATATCGTCTACAACAACGTCTATGGCATCCGCGCCTGCGCCCTGCGCCTGACCAACACGATCGGCCCGCGCATGCGCGTGAAGGATACCCGCCAGACATTTCTGGGCATCTGGATCAAGCAGCTGATCGACGGCCAGCCGATCCAGGTCTGGGGCGACGGCGCGCAGATTCGCGATTTCAATTATGTCGACGACGTGGTCGAGGCGCTGCTGCTCAGCGCCGCTTCACCCGCCGCCGACGGCCAGATTTTCAATCTGGGCAGCGACGAGACGATCAATCTGCGCGATCTGGCGGCGCTGCTGGTCGAGATCAACACGGGCGGGAAGTACGAAATCGTTCCCTTCCCCGCCGATCGCAAGCCGATCGATATTGGCGACTACTACGCCGACTACCGGCTGATCCAGGGTCGGCTCGGTTGGCGCCCGAAGGTCGCCCTGCGCGAGGGGCTGCGGCGCACGCTGGCGTTCTATCGTGAGGAGAAGGAATATTACTGGTGAGATCGCTTCTCCATATAGCGGTCGCCTGTCGTCGCGAAACTAGAAGCGCTTCCGGTGGAGGCCGGGATGAAGATGGACTGGCTACCTAGTATTGTTCGCGCACGACGAGGCGCTGGTATAGCTCAATTGTTACCCATCGTATTGACGCCGATTGTCACTCTGTTGGCCTTGATCGTGGTACTAGGCAACCCTCCAGCGTGGACGATTGATATTGGCGGGCCACATGATACGCGGTTTGTCGCCGGTGTTCTTCCTCCCCAGACCGATCGCGATACCGGCATAACGTTCCGCTGGTTCAGGCCCAAAGCAGAAATACGGTTGCATGGAACGGAGTTGGCGCCAGTCGAGCTGTCGCTCCGAATCCATAACGGCCAATCGCGGCAGGATGGGGAGCGGCGCCTTCAGCTCAAATACGGCGATCGTATCCTGTCATCGCTGACACTTACCCCTGGCTGGCGCACCTACCAGTTTCTCTTACCGGCAACGCCTAGCGATGCCCGTCTGGAAGCCGCCCCACTGACTTTAGAGAGCGACCAGCTGCGGGTTGGCACGCGCGATTCTGTCGAGCGTGGAGTGGCGATCGATTGGGTACGCATTTATCCGCTCCGATCGAGCGCCGGTCTGTGGCGCGCATTGGCGCTGACGTGGGGGCTGGCCGTTCTTATCGCATGGCTGTGGCGCATCGATGCGCTGCTGTTTAAAAGGGGCCAGCTGCGCTGGCTGCGTGTCGGTGTGCCAGCTGGCACACTCGCGCTCGGTCTTGTCTGGTGGGCATCCATCAATCCGTATTCGCTGGCCTGGGCTTTGCCGGAATTACCCTGGAGCTTAGCCATCGCGACGGGGTTGCTCATAGCTGTCTGGATCGGCGCGCTGGTGACGCCACGCCAGCCGTCGCTATGGATCATTACCACGGCTGTGGGCGCGCTGGCAATCGGGCAGGCGCTGTTAAACTCACAAATCGCGGTTGGGCTGGGATGGACGCTGGCACTCTTCGGCCTGGCGCTGCTGCTCGCGTGCGACGGCTGGGCCCAGGGGCCGCCCGCTACGCGTTTTCAAGCCACCGAGCAGCCCACTGCTACTACACGCCCATGGTTGGGCGGTTTGGACGAAGCGATCGTGCTCGTGCTGATCTTCCTGGTTGCGCTGGGGCTGCGCTTTTACCAGATCGCCGAGGTGCCCTACGGCCTGTGGCGTGACGAAGCGCGTCACGGTCTGGAGGCGTTACATATCCTCAATGATCCTAGCTATCGCCCCGCGTACATCTCCGGCGGCGTCGATCTCCCTGGCTTCGGCATCTACCCGTTCGCCCTCGCGATAAAGCTGTGGGGAGTTCACGTTTGGTCAATACGTGAAGTAACCGGTTTGGCCGGTGCGCTTACCGTCTTCCCGCTCTACGCCCTAGTGCGCCGCCTGTACGGCCGCGGCCCGGTTGCGCTGCTTAGTGCGGCACTCTTGGCCGTTTCGAGCTGGCACCTCATCATTAGCCGCTTCTCGTTTCCGACAATCTTTGACCCATTGCTGCAACTAACTGGGCTCTGGCTGCTGATCGTCGGGCTGGGCAGTTCGAGGCGCAAAGGTATTCGAGTGGTTATCCTGTTGCTAGCGGCGATCTGCTTTGGGCTGGCGCTGCAAACCTATCATACCGGACGACTAGCGCTGGTTGTGGCCGCAGTTCTCGGGCTGTTGCTGTTATTTCATTCGCCGCAACGCTGGCGCGGGTGGCTGGTGGGCAGCAGTGTCGTGGCCGGTGGTTTCATTTTGACCGCCAGCCCACTGATCGGCTACGCCCTGAGTCAGCCGGCGATCTTCAACCAGCGTGTGGGGGTAGTTTCCTTGCTGGGCCGCGAGGACTCGCAGTATAGCAATCGGGCGCCGCTCGCCGTGCTCGACGAGGCGATCGGCCGGCATGCGCTGATGTTCAACGTGCGTGGCGACGCGAATGGGCGGCATAACGCGCCCGGCCGCCCGATGCTCGATTTCATCACGGGCCTGGGCTTCCTGGTGGGGATGGCTGTCTTCGTACGCGGCTGGCGCGATTGGCGTAAGCAATTTGTGTTAGCCGCCTTTTTTATCGGCCTGCTGCCCAGCATGTTGTCGGTGGATAGCCCGCATGGGATGCGGAGCATCGATGCGCTGCCGTTTGTTTGTATCATTGCGGCGTTCGGTCTGATCCAGCTTGGGCAGCTTTGCGTTGCCGCAGCCGGCAACAGCGCGCACAGCTGGCTTTTCAAACGCACCGTTCATCAGCCGCATGATCGAGCTCTACCTCGATTATCGGCCAGGCTACGACTGGGAATGGGGGGGCTGATCGTCGCATTAGTGCTGGCGTGTAACTATTGGACATATTTTATCGATATGCCACCGAATCCGGCGGTATGGACATCATTTTATCCGGTTCACACGAAAGTTGGCATATTTGTCGAGGATCTGGCCGATCATCAAGGTGTACAAGCACTGCGACAGGTGTTTGTACCGGCGAAGGTCGCCGCGAATCCAGTGTTCACCTATCTGGCTTATGGACTACCGGTTCAAAGCTTTGATGGATCGCGTCTATCCGGGCCAGCGGCGGCGGGGGCCCTCTTCATTGTGTCCGGCTACTCCTACCCGCAAGATACTGACCCGATCATCGCCGCACTGAATTTGGAGCCAACTCCGCTATTGTTCGGCGCTAAATTGCCCGATGGAATTACCCCTTCGTTCGTCGTTTATCGTAAGAAATAAAGGTAGGAGTTACGCAGTTGGGAGGTTTGGAGGGCTTTGCCCTCCAAAGAACTCCTCTTTCCGCCCACCCCTGGCGGCTTTGCCGCCAGGGGTGGGCGGAAAAGAAGGTTCTCGGGGGCCTGCGGCCCCCGCACCCCCGCTAAAACGCCAACTGCGTAAGTCCTAAAAGGAAAACGATTATTATTCTGAAGATCCCTGTTATACTGCTGTCAAGAAAAGTGAGTATATAGATGACCACAGTTCCATTCGGCGATCTCAAGCGCCAATATGAGTCGATCCAGGCTGAACTGGATGAGGCGGCGGCGCGCGTGCTGAGGAGCGGCTGGTACATCCTTGGGCCGGAGGTGCGCGCCTTCGAGGCCGAATTCGCTGCGTTCTGCAACGTCGGCCACGCAGTCGGCGTCGGCAACGGCACCGAGGCGCTGTATCTCTCGCTGATCGCGCTCGGCATCGGCGCCGGCGACGAGGTGATCACCGTCGCCAATGCGGCCGACTACGAGCCGCTCACGATCCTCCAGGCCGGCGCACGTCCGGTGTTCGTGGATGTGGACGAGCGGACATTCACCATGGAGCCCGAGCTGCTGGAGGCCGCGATCACGCCGCGCACGAAGGCGATCATGCCGGTGCATCTCTACGGCCGCATGGCCGACATGCCGGCAATTATGGCGGTAGCCGAGCGCTACGGCCTGCCGGTGATCGAGGATTGCGCCCAGGCGCACGGCGCGAATCTGGCGGGGCGCGTGGCCGGCAGCATCGGCAGGTGCGGCTGTTTCAGCTTCTACCCCAGTAAGAACCTGGGCGCGCTTGGCGACGGCGGCATGATCATCACCGACGATGCGGAGCTGGCCGCCAGGCTGCGCCGGCTACGCATGTATGGCTGGGAAAAGCGCTACTACACCGTCGATGCCGGCGGGATCAACTCGCGGCTTGATGAGATCCAGGCCGCGCTGCTGCGCGTCAAGCTGCGTCACATGGCGGATTGGAATGTGGCCCGCCGCCGCATCGCGCGACGCTACAATCAGCTGCTCGCCCAAACCAGCCTGGTCCTTCCCGATCTGCACGACGACGAGCGCCATGTGTTCCACCTCTATGTCGTGCAGACCAGGGTGCGCGACCGCCTGCAAGCGCAGCTCCGGGAGCGCGGGGTCGAGACAGCCGTCCACTACCCAGTGCCGGCGCATCTCCAGACCGTCTACCACGGGCTGGCCGCCGCAGGCAGCCTGCCAACCACCGAGCGGCTCGCCGGGGAGGTGCTGTCGCTGCCGATCTACCCCGAGCTGACCGACGCCGAGGTCGACGCTGTCGCGGCGGCGGTGCGCGAGGCGCTGCGATGAGCCTGGAGCAACCTGCAACGTTCAAACGTTCAAACGTTGGAACGTTGGAACGTTGGCGAGCGACTGCAAAGTGGCGCGACGATACCTGGCTGGTGCTCACGGCTGGCCTGCTCGCAGCCATGCTGCTGGCGCTGGCCTACGGCCGCGCCTGGCCGCTGGCGCTCGACATCGGCACGCAGGACGATCGCTTCATCGCCGGCTTCAACGCGACCGAGGACTTCGGCGGCCGGCTGGTCCGCTGGACGGACGGCGACGCGACGATCGCGCTGCCGCGTGCTCCCGATGCCAGGCCAGCGCTCCTGAGGCTGACGCTGCTGAACAGCCGGCCCGACGGCAGCCCCAACCCACATGTCACGCTCAGTGCCGATGGCCGGCCGCTCGGCGCATTCGAGGTGGGCCGCACGCTCGGCGGCTCCGGCGTCCGGACGTACCACGCGCTCGTGCCTGGCAACGTCAGGTTCGACTGGGCCACGCGCATCCGGCTGCAGAGCGACACAATCGCATTGCAAAACGACCCGCGCCCGCTTGGGGTAGTGGTCGATCGCGCCACACTCGAGCCACTTGGCGGCTTTGCCTTGCCTTCGCTGTGGCTGGTCTGCTGGGGCGCCCTGCTTGGTGGGCTGAGCTACGCATTCGGGCGCAGTATCGGCCTGAGCCGCGCCCTGGCGTGGGCGCTGGCGGCGCTGGCGGCGGCACTGCTGGCGCTCGGCGTCGCGGCCCGGCCGCTCGAGACGCTGCCGTTCGTCCAGCGCGTGGCGCTGCTGGCGGGCGTGGGCTACGTCGGTATCTGGCTGGCGCGGCTGCTGGCGCCGCCCGTGTTGACAACCAAAGACGAAAGACCAAAGACTAAGGAAGTAGTGCCTTCACACTTCAACATATCGTCCTTCGTCCTTCGTCCTTCGTCCTTCGTCCGGGGGACGGACCTGCCGATCTACCTGGCGGCACTCTGGTGGATGGGCCCGCTGTGGCAGTGGGTGGAGACGGCCGATGGCGCGGTAAATGTGACGCCCGCGCCGACCACAAGCTGGATCGGCGGCGCCCTGGCGCTTGGGCTGCTGGGGCTGGCCGGCTGGTACGCATTGCGCGGGCGCGCGCTGCCCGCCGAGCAGCGATCCGGCGCGCTCAGGCGCGCGGCGCTGGCCCTGTTCGTCGGCGCGGCACTGGCGCACCTGGCCTATATGATCTGGTTCGCGTTCCAGCGCAACGGGCCGGATTTCTGGATTCTGTTCAAGGGCGCGCGCGACTGGGCCAGGGGCGGCTCGCTGTACGACCTGAGCGCGGTGATCGAAAATCACTTCGGCAAGGTCTTCAAAGTGCCGCCGTTCTACGGCATGCTGTTCGTGCCGTTCGTGTTCCAGGATGGCGAGCGGGTGCTGTTCTTTCATCGCGTGCTGAACGTCATTCTGCTCGGCGCAACCGCATTGGCATGGTTCCGCATGTGGGGCCTGCGCCTGACCACGGCCGCAGGCGCGGGTACGCTGATTCTGCTGAACTTCCGGCCGATCACCGATACGATCGCCTACGGACAGATCGACCTGGCGCTGCTGCTCACGCTCACGCTTGCGCTGTGGGCGCTGCGATCCGATCGCGATATGCTGGCCGGCGGGCTGGTGGCGCTCGGCACGCTGTTCAAGGTCTACCCGGTGCTGCTGCTGGCCTTCTTCGTGGTTCAGCGGCGCTGGCGCGGTCTGGCGGGCTTCGCGCTGGGGATGCTGCTGCTGAATGGCGTCGCAGTGGCGG
>DATFXE010000726.1:0-6404 GCA_035258585.1 Roseiflexaceae bacterium
GAACAGTATAGTACACAAAGATGACAAGATGATGAGCGAATCGACAAAAAAAGAACAAAGAACAATGAACAATAAGTTTGTTCACTGCCCTTTGTTCTTTGTTGGCTCCCTCATGCGCGAGTCTCGCGCCGAAGTAGGAACGCCTCGTTTACGTTAGCGTACCGAGCCACGCCGCACCAGATTCACGATCCCCAGCAGAACGACTGCCCCGATAAACGAGACGATCAGTGCGCTCAGGCTGAAATCGTTGTTGTTGATGTTCGAGCCGCCGATACCGAGCAGGTTGAAGATGAATCCGCCAAGCATCGCGCCGATAATGCCGACGACGATGTTGAGCAGTGCACCCTGCTGGGCATCTGTCCGCATGACGATGCTCGCCAACCAACCGACCAGCGCGCCGAACAGTAGCCACAGAATGAAGTTGATCATGACCTATCACTCCTTCTTTAGATTGCATCCACGCTGCCAGGTGGCCCACCGCCCCTGAGCGATCGATAGCACATCGCTCGGTGTCTTGAGCAATCGGCGTGCCACTGGGTGTACATTATTATAAAAGCAAGCCGTGTGCCACGATTATCGCAGCCAGTCCTCAGATGGTTGCCAGTTGGATGTCAGCTACTCCTACCGACTGCATGCTATACTTTTTAGGACTTACGCACTTGGTGTTTGAGCAAGGAGTTCTTTGGAGGGCGAAGCCCTCCAAACCTCCCAAATGCCTAACTCCCAATGTGTTTGAAAGATCTTTTTTGGAAGAGTATGCTTGAAGGTCGGAGGTCATGACCAACTACGATCGGCGTAAGAGCGCTGAAGAAGCCTATACTGGCGAAACGATCGTCATGCGCGAACGCCGGGCTGTGCCACCTAGCCGCCGGCCGCGGCCGCCCGCGCCCACACGCCGGCTGTCCTGGCGGATGATCCGTCGCGGTTTGCTGATCGCCGCGGGGCTGCTGCTGTTGCTGCTGCTGCTGTTCTACATCCAGATTCGCTCGGTCGCTGGTAGAATCGTGGTGCCTGATGTGCGCCCGAACGCGCCGATCGCGTCGCCGCTGACGGGCGGGATGAACCTGCTGATTGTGGGTGTGGATGAGCGCCCCGGCCACCCTGAGGAGGGAGTGCGGAGCGACACCTTGATCCTGGTTCATCTCGACGCGCTGGGGCGTTGGGCTAGCCTGCTTTCGATCCCACGCGATACGCGGGTACAGCTGCCGGATATCGGCGCGACCAAGATCAACGTCGCCTACGCGCAGGGCTACACCGGCTCCGAGGCGCTCTACCGCCCGGGCACGACGCCACAGCAGGGCGGCATGGCCCTGGCCGCGCAGACGGTCGAGCGCCTGCTTCAGCTGCCCGAACGCGGCCAGCATGTCGACGCGATCGCTCAGATCAACTTCGATGGCTTCGCACGGGTGATCGACGTACTAGGCGGAGTCGACATCGATGTTCCAGCGGCGATCGTCGACGACGCCTATCCGACGCCCGATTTCGGCACTACGCGAATCGAATTCAAGCCCGGCATGCAGCACATGGACGGCGCGACGGCGCTGATCTACGCCCGCACCCGCCATGCCGACAGCGACTTTGGGCGGGCCGCTCGCCAGCAGCAGGTGCTGCGCGCGATCGCCGCCGAGCTGCGCAAACGCGGCCCGCTTGGGCAGGCCTGGCTGGCGCCCAAGCTGCTCGGCGGGCTCGACGGCGCGGTCACGACGACCCTGCCGATCGCGCGGCCGGATGTGCTGCTTGGGCTGGCCTGGCTCGGCAGCGGCCTCAACCCCGACGAGCTAGGCCAGCTGGCGCTCAGCCCCGAGACGGCTCCGAACTATCGCGAGGAGGGCTCCGATCTGATCTGGGATCCCAACGACGTTCGTGCGGTGGTGGATGCGTTCCTGACACGGCCGAGCGAGGCGAGCGAGGCGGCCAGTGTGCAGGTGCTGAACGGCACGGCCGTGAGCGGTCTGGCGGGGCGGATCAGCGGCGAGTTGGAGCGTGCCGGCTTTACCATGATCGCCCCCGGCAACGCGCCGGCCACCGGCCTGCCGAAAACAATCGTGTACGATCTGGCCGGCAAGCCGCGGACCAGCCGTCGCCTCGCCAGGCAGCTCGGCGCCGAGCTGCGCCAGGGCGCGCCCGATGGGGTGAGTAGCGCGGCCGATATCGTGGTGGTTGTGGGGCAGGATCAGGCCGGCCGCTAATTGCTGGGCGGCTGCTGCTGGTGCTCTAGCTCGGCAATCTGGCTTTTCAGCTCGGCAATCCGCTTGTCGTAGGGTGTGGGTCTGCCACCGAAAGGTATCGTTTTCCGATCGAGCATGTACAGCTCAAACGTGTCGCGCTGGATCTTATCTTGGAGCAGCGCCTGATGCGCCTCGGCAAGCAGCGATCCGTTCGATGGGCCAGGAGCGTTTTCGAGCCGCCTAACCCGCTCTTCGCGCAGCGCGATCAGCCGATCCATCGCCGCGATGCGCGATCGCTCGTTGTCGTCCAGTTCGAGCACCGTCATAGAGTCGACCATCACGCTCATTTTAGCCTGCCTGTCCATCAGCACGGTGATCACTCGGCTAAGCGTCGCCACGCGCCCTTCCAGCGTCGCGATCTGCTCGCCGAGCTCGTCGTCCAACGGTGCCATGGCCGGCGCGCCGAATGTCGATCCGCTCGTGATATTGTTGCCGACATTGCTGACGGCGATGTTGCTGCCCTCGAGGCGGTTGTTGGTCCCGATCGCGATATTCACGCCAGATGATTGTGGCGCTGAAGGGGCGCTTGCCGGCGTGGATGGCGCATTTGGCGCGGCGAACAGCCGGCCATCCGGCGCGCGTGTATAGACCACCGGGATGCCCCAATCGGGGTTACGCAGGCCGCTGGCGCCGACGATCGCCTTGCGGCCCTCGGTGACGCAAGCGTCGATCGGGAAGCCCTCGGCCAGCGCGCGATAGAATTCGCCGGCGAAGGCGCGTGTGGCCTCTTGCGGCACGCTGAGCTGCATGGCGATCACCGCCGGGATCTGCGCGCGGATGAGCGCCGGCGCGATGCTGCGGTAAGGGTCGATCCGGATCTGGGCGCTGCCGCATGCATCCAGCATGACCAATCGTACGCCGCTGCGGTTCAGCAAAATATTCAGCTCGGCCGCGCTGACTGCCTTGCTCGATCCAGTGCCATCTTCGAACAGCAGCGTGCCCGAGCGGCCATCGCGGCTGCTACCGCCGTGGCCAATGAAATGCCAGATCTGAAACCCTTCGCGCAGCCGCCGCTGGAGCGCCGGGTGCGTCAGGTGCGCTTCGACCTGAATGGAGACATAGCCGTGCGCCTCCAGCTCGCTCAGCGCGGCCCGCACCTCGGCCAGCTCGCGCTCTACCTCGGGCGCGGGCGGGGTGGCGGCGCCAGTGACCAGCACCTTGAGCGGCAGCTGAGCCGCCAGCGTCGGAGCGGCGGCCTGCTCGGGCAAATAGCGCACGATCGGCGTGTCGAGCAGCGCCAGCGGCCCCTGGTCGGCGTCATACAGGAACTCCCATGGCAGCGCGACGATCTCGGTCAGCGCCGGGTCGATGTCGAAGCGCAGCCGCTGGCCCTGCTGCTCCTTAAGCCGGCCCTGGGCCCGGGCATAGGTATCCTTGATCCGGCTCTGGAACAGCGCCTGGAACAGCATCTGACCAAGCTGGATCAGCTCATCCTCGCCGGCCTCTAGATGCTGGAGGCGCTCGGCAAGTTGTGCATAGGCAGGCTCGGCGGTCGGCGGCACGAACGCGCTACTCGCGTCGCCGCCGAGGTCGCTATGAACCTCAACCGTGTAGCGCTCCGGGCCGGCGCCGCGAATACGAATATCGAATAGTGCATAGTCACTCAGCATTGGCTTCTCCAACCACAAGCGTCACTTGTGCCATGCTACAGGGAATCGGCCCGCTTGTGAAGGGGCTAGCGTATAAACAGGTCGCCTACCAGCACATCCAGGTCGCTCTGAAACGGCCACAGCACCACACCGACCGCGCCCGTGTCGCGCGCGGTTTGTATGCCAATGCTGAGATCACGTCGCAGGTCGTCGAGCGTGCGCTTGGCGCCCGGCCCGGTCGGAAAACCCAGCTCGGTCACGACGATCGGTTTGGCTGGCTTGAGCGCGGCCAGCTCCTCGATCGCGTGGCGCAGGTCGGCCGGGAAGCCTTTGCCATAGTACCAGTGTGCGGCGTAGCGCCCGCTGTCATACGGGTCATCGTCGTAGTAGTGGAACGCGAAGAAGTCGACCACGTCGGCCAGGCGCAGATCGGCCTTATCTGGCTCGAAGTAGTTCTTGGCGAAGCCCAGGCTGATAGTCGTCAGGCGTGCGGGGTCGAGCCGCTTGACCTCGTCGTGGATGGCGTTGACGAAATGTAGCCGCTGGTTGGCCAGCGGGAAGCACAACGGAAAATCGGCGTTGTCCCAATCCCAGCAGCGCTGATCGATCGGGCCGCCCAGGTCCGGCTCATTGAACAGGTCCCAGGCTAATACGCCCGGCTTGCCGGCCAGGTGCTGCACGACCGGGCGCACATGCAGCTCCAGCGCCGTGGCGTAATCCTCCGGCCGGAAGCGATCCTGTGGGTATTTGGCCAGCAGCACCGGCAGCACGTAGATACCGCGCTTGCCGGCCTCGGCGATCAGCGTGTCGAGGTGCGCCAATGGCTGGTCCATGCTGTAGTTCGGATCGGCCGCGCGCGCCCCGCCGAAGACATAGTAATTCAGGAACACCCGCACGGTGTTGACACCTAGCCCGCGCAGCTTGTCGAAATCGGCGGCGATCGGCGCGATATCCCAGGGGCAGTTGCCGTCGGCTCCGAACTGAAGCGCCGAGCATTTCGACAGGTCGGCGCTGCTAGGGTGGATGTAGTTGACGCCGCGCACCTCCAGGATCTGTCCGCCAGCCATCAAGTGTATGCCAGATGCGGTGATTGCGGGCAGTTGGCCGGATGCCGGAGAGGATTTGGATGCGCAGCCGAAGATCGTCGGAATAATTATCAAAAGCACTATTAGGCGAAGAAACGAAAGTTTCATGCTTTTTGCGGAAGTGTTTGTGCCATCCGGCGCTGGTCTCACTTCAGCTGATTCCGACGAAGAGCTGTCTAATCTGGCAGGTGAAGCCGGGCAGCAGCGGCGACTGCAGGACATCTTGCTCGAACAGCGTTTCGATGAGCCGCAGCGCGGCCTGTTCCCGGCGATAGATCTCGATGTAGTGCTCTCCGTCAATGATCTCGTAGCGTTTGCCATCGTCGGTCAGCAGTTCTAGATCTGCCGATGTCCAGCGCAGTGCGTTCGTCACGCGCTCGCCCCTTTCTCTGAAGCGATGTGTTCGCGCAAGAATTGTAACACCTGCGGGTCGATTCTGTCCGGGCTGATCAGCCGCTCCTCCAGGTTCTCGACGCCGCCGTACTGTTCGAGCGCCGCGCTCGTCGCCGCGTCGTAGACACCGCTGAGCGGGCCGTGGTAGTACCCAGCCTTGGCCAGCAGCGCCTCTGCCGAAGGCTAAAATTGCCTGCAGGTCAAGTGTCGAGCCGGCGAATCTCCAGGTTATCGAAGAACGCCTCGGCGGCGCTGTCGGCAGTGTTCACCAGCAGCCCATAGCGCGCGCTGTCGGGCGCTCCCGGCGCGTCGGCGGTTGCAAGCGATTGACCGTTGACCACGACTTCCAGGCTGCTGCCGCGCAGCCGCACTATTAGCCGGTTCGTAGCCTCCGCACCGGTCAGGATCGCCTCGCTCTGCCCGCCGGCCACCACCTTGGTTGCGCCGCCGTTGTGCTGCTCGACGCGAAAGCTGGTGCGGCTGGGGTTTAGGCTGATGCTGACATAGTTATTCGCATCCTGAAAGCGGACCAGCAGCCCGCCCTCGCCACTCGCGGCCTGCATATCGACGCCGATACTGACATCCTTGGCCGGCCCGGTCCGGTAGCTCCAGATCGTGCCGATGCCCTGGCTGGCGCTGATCCGGTAGCGCCGGCCCTGGTAGCCGACTTGCCAGCCGGGGCCGCGCATGTTGGCCCAGCCACCTTGTGAAAAATCATCCGCGTTCAGCAGCGCGCCCTGTTCGCCAGCCGGCGTTTGCGCCGTTGTCGCCGTCGCGGTTGGGAAATCGAACGGCGTCGGGCTGGGCGCGGCGGTCGGCGGCGCCGTCGGCTCCGAGGTTGGCAGGGTCGTCGGCTGCGCGGTGGGCACGTCTGTTGGCGCTACCGTAGCGGGTGCTTCGGTCGGCAGTGCCGCCGTGAAGGTTGGCTCAGGCGCGCGTGTTGGCAGATCGGTGGCGACGATCGCCGCGGGAGCGCTGGTGCTGCTGGTGCTGCTGGGGCTGCGGCTCGCCGTCACGCCGCGCATGCCGATCGCCCAGGCCGCCAGCACGGCCAACCCTAGCCCGCCCAGCACGCCGCCGGCCACCAGCAGCGGGCGTGGCAGGCGGCC
>DATFXE010000727.1:0-31243 GCA_035258585.1 Roseiflexaceae bacterium
CTACCGCCGATCACGCCGGCCGCGATCGCCGCTAGTGCGAGCGCAAGTGGCGGCTCATCGGCAGTTGACGAAGGGGCGACCAAGAAGGTTGGCTTCTGGGATGTGCTGCGGCCGCTGACCGAGCAGGGCCAGGCGGCCGAAAAGGTGGCCGAAGCCGACGAAGCGAGAGAACAGGCGCTCAACGATGTGCGACGCCAGTTGAACCAGAACAACCCGCGCCGCCGCAAAGCCCGCCGTTCATAATCCGACCAACGACGAGCGATGCGCACTGCCTGATCCACATAGTATTCAGCCAGCGCCGCTGATAGTTCGTCAATCCGACGAGGATGATATGAAGAGCATCGAGATCAGCGCGCGCACTGTCGCTGAAGCGATTCAGTTGGCGCTGGCCCAGCTCGGGAAAGATCGCGACGAGGTCGCCATCGAGGTGCTGGAGGCTGGGAGC
The DNA here is from genome assembly GCA_035258585.1 of Roseiflexaceae bacterium. Lineage (GTDB taxonomy): Bacteria > Chloroflexota > Chloroflexia > Chloroflexales > Roseiflexaceae > DATFXE01. Next base: position 446 of record DATFXE010000727.1, read on the forward strand.
GAGGACGAAGAAGCGCTTGTTCGAGTGACAGCCGTGGACGACGAGGAGGAAGTGGCGCTGGCGGCGCCGGCCACCACGGGCAATGTCGATCAGATCGCCCGGCGGATTCTGGAAGACTTACTGGAACGCATGGATATTCATGGGTACGTGACCGCCGTTCGCTCGACAGTGCCAGGGCAAAAGGGCGAGCCCGAGGATACCATCACGCTGCATGTCGAGGGCGCCGACGAGGAGGCCATGGGCCTGCTGATCGGCCGGCGCGGCGAAACACTGCGCTCACTCCAGTTCATGGTTAATTTGCTGGTCAGCCGCAAGGTTCAGAAATGGCCGCAGGTGGTCGTCGATGTCGGCAACTACCGCCAGCGACGCCAGGAATCGCTGGAAGGGCTGGCCCGCCGCATGGCCGAGCGGGTGCGGCAGAGCGGGCGCCCGCTGACCCTGGAACCTATGGGCGCCTATGAACGTCGTATTGTACACTTGGCGTTGCGCGCCGACCCGACAGTGTATACCGAGAGCACCGGCGAGGGCGAGAATCGCAAGGTGGTGATCTATCCGGCCAAATCATAAGCGTTGTCAGTTGCCAGTCGTCAGTTGTCAGTTATACGACTGGCAACTGACAACTGGCAACTGACAACACCATGAAACCAGATTACTTAATGCTCGGCCATTTCACGCGTGACGTGCTGCCTGATGGGACGACAACTCCCGGCGGCACGTCTTTGTATGCCGCGCTCACAGCCCACCGCTTGGGGCGGAACGTCGGAGTGGTCTCGGCGCCAGCCGAGCTGCCTGAGGGCTGGCCCGACACGATCCAGATCGCGTTTCATCTCTCACCCACACCGCCAACGTTCGAGAATCGCTATACACCGGAAGGGCGCAAACAAACGTTACACGCCGCCTCTCAGCCGATTACGCTGGAGGTCATCCCCGACGCCTGGCGAACCGCACCGCTGGTTCATCTCGGGCCGGTGCTGGGCGAAACGCCCGAGCAGTTGGTAGATGCTTTTCCCCACGCGCTGCTTGGCGTTACACCACAGGGCTGGATGCGCGCTTGGAACGAACCGCTGCCCGGCCCAGTGCTCTACCAGCCCTGGCAACCCGCAGCGCGTGTACTGGAGCGTATCGACGCCCTGGTGCTAAGCATTGAGGATGTCTGCGGCGATGAAGCGCTGGTGGCAGGCTACGCCCGTCACTGCGCGCTGGTGGCGCTGACCCGTGGTGCGCGAGGATCGACGCTGTTCGTGCGCGGCGTGCCGCACCACATCCCAGCTTTCCCAGCTGTCGAGCGCGACCCTACAGGCGCCGGCGATGTTTTTGCGGCAACGCTGTTATCCCGCCTGCACGAGACTGGCGACTCCTTCGAGGCCGCGCGCTTCGCCTCCTATGTCGCCGCTCTCAGCGTCGAGGGCGCAGGCATCAGCCGCATTCCAGCCCGCGACGAGATCGAGCAGCGCTTGAACATGCAGGACGAGGCCAGGGAAGCGACACTCGGCAGCATAGCCACAACATAAACAGGTCGGGTGGAACAGATCCGGCCACTATGCGGCCCGATCTGTTCCACCCGACCTGTAATCAAGAACGGCCTACACAACTACTCTTGCGTAGTGTTGCGGCCACCTTCAAAGCCACGCCGCGGCGTGACGCGCGGACCGCGCGAGGCGACCGGGCCAGCCGTATGCTCCATGGTGTTCCCACGATCGGAAGACAAGCCAACGCTGGGCTGCTGTGGGCCATCGTTATTCGGCGGGCGGCCAACCTCGGCCGCACGCAGCTCTTGCGCTTGAACCAACAGTTCCGGGGCCGCCTCATACAGAAACTCGAGCGCCTGGCCGTATTTATCCACGCCGGAAGCGGCGACCAGCACGCGGCTGCCCTCAGGAATACCGCCCGACGCCAGGAGATCGGCCAGCGGCGCTTCGACGAGTTTCAGCAGCTGCTGGCGCAGCGGGCGGGCGCCGAAGCGCGGCTCAAAGCCCTTGTGCAATACATACTCTTTCGCATCGTCGGTCAGTTCGACGCTGATACCGTGGCGCAGATACTGGTCGTTGGCCTCCTTCAGCATGCGTTCCAGCACTTCACGTAGGATATCGCTGGAGAGCGGCCGGAAGGCGATGATCTCGTCGAGCCGGTTGATCCACTCTGGTTGAAAGACCCGCTGGAGCGCCTCGAAGCCGATCTGGTAGATCTGCTGGCCGGTAGCCTCGACATCCTTCTGCGCGGTGCGGAAGCCGATCGTGCGCCGGTCGAGGTAATCGACCATCTCCTTGGCACCAACATTGGTGGTCAGCACGACAATGCTGCTCTGGAACGAGACGCGCCGCCCACCGTTGAGCAGCAGGATCTCGCCATCCTCCATGATCTGGAGCAGCAAGTTCCACAGCTCGGGCTGGCCCTTCTCGATCTCGTCGAACAGTACAACGCTGTTATCCTGCTCGATAATATCCGGGTTCAACAGCGGCTTCTGATCGCGCCCAACGTACGACGGCGGCGCACCAACCAGCGCCGACACTTCATGGCCCTGGCTGAACAGCGAGCAATCCACTTTCAAGAACGCTTCACCATCCGGCCGCAGCAGCTGCGCCAGCCGGCGCGCTGTCGCCGTCTTGCCGACACCCGTCGGGCCAAGGAACAGCAAGGTCGCACGCGGGCGACGGGGATTGCCGGCTGAGAAGCCGAAGCGGGCGCGGTTGAGCACGCGGACAACCGCTTCAATCGCACGCTCCTGCCCGAAGATCGTATTGCGAAGCTTTTGCTCTACGTCATCCAGCGGGTTTGCATTGCCACGGGTCGCGCGGATGAATCGGTCGGTATCCTGATCCATTGTGTGCATCCTCTGCTACGCTTCAGCGGCCGTTACGCGGCCATAACATTGATCGGTCGGTTGCGGGCATGAGTGTGAGGACGTAGTGCAGTCATTGCCAGCCATTATACTCGTCCGTGATTCGTCCCGTCAAGGTATTTGGTATGACAGATTGTAAACGGGACAGTGACTAATTCGTTTCATGTACACGATTGCGGAAGCAATCGGGCGAACAATTTTAACCATTGTATTAAAACATCATTTTGATCAATCTTTATCGACAATCCAATAGCTTTGCTGCCCCTCCGGCCCGATATCCAGCCGCTCGCCCTCGGGCGTACTGAAACACGCCCAGCGCGCGAATCCTGCCAGACGCAGCAGCAGCACAAACTCTTCTTTGAAGATCCACCGCGCTGTCAACGGGAAATCTACCGAATCGTCATCATATTCGATAAAACACCGATCCAGAACCCGTTGATTGTTGAAATCGAGCCGTCCGTCGACGCGTTGCCGGATGGGTCGGCCCGTCTCCGGATGGATCCAGGTGTGCCAGCGTCCTTGCGTTGGAAGCGCACCGTCCGCCAAGTCGCGCACAGCGGCAAGCCGAACATCCAGGAGAAGTTTCCCACGAGGTGCGAGGTGCGTATAGATATTACACAGCGCGTGGATCTGGGCCTCTTGCGTGGGCAGCATAGAGAAAGTATTCGTGGGGATAAGGATGGCAGCGAACCGCTGATCGTAGCGAAACGCTTCGAGATCCTGGACGGAGATGCGGTGCTCGATGTCGCTGGCCCCCTGCTCTGCTGCCTTCATCGTGAGCGTGGCCAGCATGGACCGTGAAATGTCAAAGCCGTACATGTCATGGCCGAGTGCCAGCAGCGGCAATAATATTAGACACGTACCGCAGGCGCACTCGAGCACGGGGCCGGCCACCTTCTGGAGGTTCATTTGGTAGAAGCGCAGATTGGCATACACGAGGTCCTGCTGTTGAGCCATCATCTGGTCGTAGATGTAGCCCCACCATTTGCTTTGGTAGTTCGGCTCCGACATTGCGACCTCCTGTCAGCATGCGCACTGCGGAGGGTGCGGCTCGAAGAGCACAATCGGCTAGCATTTATTCTCGCGTGAGCGCGAAGCCTCATTGGAGCCGGACACGGCTAATGGAGAAGAGATCGCGATTCGATCGTGCGTCTGCCAGGCTCTTCTCTACGCAGCCCGCTCCTTCGAAGTAAAACAACTGGTAGTCATGTCATGATGGTAGGCCAATTCTATCATGTTACAGGATTTACGCGGTGGGGGTTCGGAGGCGGTGCAACCGCACCCGAGACTCTCCTTTGGGCAAAAACTATTCTTTGAAGGTATGATTGATTGTGATTTTTTCTGATCACTATTGTTGACTTTTCGGACTTACTGTGTTATATTCTGAGTGCCGCAGTAAAGGAACGTTAACCTTCTCATCCCTTCATTATGCAACTTGCATTTCATCTCCCGAGCCTCTTCTAGCACAAGAGTGCGGCTATGGCCTCGCAGAGCGACTACACGCTTCAGGAGATCCCGAGCCAGCCAGTCATCTGGGCTTCGGCGCTGTATATGGTGTGTAGGCATGCCGCCGACATCGCGGCGTTGTTGCAACGCTTCACCGGTTGTCCCCTCCTGCTGTGCAATTGTGGATCGCCCTATTATCTTTCGTTTAGCGCCGCGGCCTTGATGCGGTTTTCGCCTTCGATTCAGATCTACCTGAGCCGGCGCAGGCGGTACTTTACCTCGCACCACTCCAACTCATGGCCTACACACGGACGATCGCAGAGGGACTTGATCCCGACCTCCCGCGTAATCTGGTCACATTCGCGCGCCTGGACACTCGAGAAAAAGGTGACTCCTGAACCTGGTTAGCGTATCCGATCGCAACTGAATCAGACCCATCAGCGGATCGATTGGCTTCGGATAAACAGATGCTCGATCTGGAAAAGGAGGTTCCCGAAATGGCAGGCAAACAGATGAGCCGTCGGCAGTTTCTGGCACTGACCGCCACCACAGGAATCGGCGCGCTGCTGGCTGCGTGTGGTGGCACATCTACCCCACCGGGTGGCGCTGCTCCAACAGCGAGCGGTGGTGCTGCGGCGCCACCGACAGCTGCGCCAGCAGGGGGCGCTGCGGCGCCACCGACAGCTGCGCCAGCGGGGGGCGCTGCGGCGCCCACCAGCGAGGCACCCCCGGCTGTGTCGACAGAAGAGAATGTGATCGACTGGTGGAACGGTTGGGGCGGCCAGGGCGGGAAAGCGCTGGACGAGGTCGCGAAGGCGTTCAACGCCGAAAATCATGGCTTCACGGTTGTGCGCACGACGGTCCCGAGCGTGACTGAAAAGCTGCTCACGGCGATCGCCGGCGGCGTGCCGCCCGACGTGGAGACCGGCAATGTCGCCTACGCCGAGCTGTACTCGCGCGACGCCTTCCAGCCGCTCGACGATCTGATCGACAGCAGCAAGACGTTCAAGCGCACCGACATCCTCGACACCTCATGGAACTATAGCAAGTGGGGCGGCAAGACCTTCGGCGTGCCCTCGGTCGAGAGCTTCCTCCGTTACGCCCTGATCGTCAACGTGGACCTAGTGAAGAAGGCCGGGCTGGACCCGACCAAATTGCCTGAGACATGGGACGAAGCCTTCGAGTGGCACAAGAAGATGACTGAGTTCGACAGCGCCGGCAACGTCAAGGTGGTCGGCCTGGACCCGCTCGACGCCATGGGCGGCTCGTGGGGCGGCGGCGACCCTTCCTTCTGGCCGATCGACTATGGCTTCGACTACTGGGATGCGAATAGCAAGACCTACAACCTCGACAACCCGCAGTTCATCGCAGGTCTGAAGGTCATTAAGCAGTTCTACGATCACATCGGCGCCGAGAAGATGACCGCTTTCCGCAAGACCAGTGGCACGTGGACTTCCGACCCGACTGCTTCGTTCCCGGCCGGCGTGCAAGGCATGATCATCAACGGCTACTGGACGCCCGGCGAACTGGCGAAGACGGCGCCGGATAAGAACTTCGCCTATGGCTGGGTGCCAGTGCCGGCAGAGCGCAAAGGTAAGAAGATCCAGGCTACCGGCGGGCACAACTCCGGCATTCCCAAGGGGGCCAAGAAGGCCGATAAGGCCTGGCAGTTCATCGAATTCCTCACCACCGACAAGGCGATCGACATCATCTTCAACGGCGTTGGCTGGCTCGGCGCCAGCAAATCCTACTTGGACAAGGTCGATACCTCGAAGTATAAGGGGCTCGACTGGTACGTCAAATCGCTCAAAGAGGCCAACGACGTTCGCGGCATGGACGTAGACCCGATCGAGGGCTTCACCGGGACGGAATGGACGACGGATCGTGAGAAGATGACCTTCGGGCAGCTCACGCCTGAGGCTACGGCCAAACAGATGCAGGAGGCGCTGACGAAAGAGCTCAAGGACCGCGGCATCTAGGAATTGAAAATTGAGAATTGAAAATTGAGAATTGAAAATTGAGAAAGGACTGCGACTTCTCAATTTTCAATTCTCAATTCTTCATTTGTTGAGGTAGGTTATGGCTGCTGTGACTCAGCTTCAGGCGCGGCAAGGTCGGCGCCGTAATCCCAACGAGGTACGTAATATTCTGAAAGGGCTGCTGTTTATCTCGCCATGGCTGTTGGGCTTTTTCGCGTTCACGATCTACCCGATTCTCGCCTCGTTCTATTACAGCTTCACCCGCTACGATATCATCAGCGAGCCCCATTGGATCGGCCTCGCCAACTATCAAAAGCTGCTCTTCGACGACGACACGTTCCGCGTCGTACTGTGGAACACTTTCTACTGGGTGGCCCTGGCGGTGCCGATCGGGGTGGCGGTGGCGTTTCTGCTGGCGGCGTTGCTCAACAACGAGTTCAAATTTCGCCCGCTCTTCCGCACGATCTTCTTCCTGCCATCGATCGTGCCTACGGTTGCCGCCGCGATGGTCTGGCTGTGGATCTACAATCCACGTTTTGGCCTGATCAACTCGATCCTGGCGTCACTTGGCTTCCAGGCTATCCCATGGCTCTCATCGCCAGAGCTGGTGAAACCCTCGTTCATTATCATCCACGCCTGGGCCCAGGGTGGTGCGATGGTGATCTTCCTGGCCGCGCTGCAGGACGTGCCGCGCTCGCTCTACGACGCCGCGGTTGTTGATGGCGCGAATCGCTGGCAGCAGTTCCGGCATGTGACGATCCCGATGTGTACGCCGGCCATCCTGTTCGTGCTGCTGACTGGCCTGATCGGGGCGTTCCAGTACTTCAACCTTCCCTGGATCATGGCCCAAGGCGGCCCGCTGCAGGCCAGCGAGTTCTATGGTGTGTATCTCTACCGGGTGGCCTTCAGGTTTTTCAAGATGGGCTACGCCTCGGCCCTGGCCTGGCTGCTGTTCGTCGTGATCGTGCTCTCCACCATCGCGCTCTTCCGCAGCTCGGCGCGCTGGGTCTACTACGCCGGTGAAGAAAGATAAACGGGTGAGCGGGTCATAACTTCCCGCCGGCTCATCGGCTCACCTGTTCGGTCTCGGAGCTTGAGATGGCACATTATGTGACACTGCTCTTCGACGTCGAAGATCTCTGCTGGCCTGGAAGCGATGATATCGTACTCGATCTGGCGCAGGTCTTGGCACTCAACGGGGTGCGCGGATCATTCTTCGTCGTCGGGGAGAAGGCGCGGCTATGGGAGCGGCGCGGGCGCACCGACTGTATCGCCGCGCTCGCCTCGCACGACATAGGGCTGCACACCGATCGGCACTCGATTCACCCGACCGTGTCAGAGTATCTGGCGCCCTGTGGCTGGGCTGACGGTGTCGAAGAGGCGCTGCGGCGAGATGCGCCCGGCTTTGAGTCGATCGAGCGGATCTTCGGCCGGCCGGCCTCATCATGGGGGCAGGCTGGCGGCACCTGGGGGCCGCAGATCCACGCCGCGCTGAATAAGGCCGGCGTTCCGTGCGCCGTCTACCCATCCACCTGCACTCCCAGCGCCGATGTCCACTACTACGCAGGCTCGCTGACCTTCTCCGGCAACGAGCTTGCGTCCTTCGATAGCGACATGCTGGACGCCGGGCGCTTCGCCGAGCGCATGGCCGCGATGCGCCAGTTGCTCGACCGGCGGATCGCCGCGGGCCAGACCTGGACCGGCATGTTCGTCTGCCACCCGACGATGCTGCGCGCCACACAGTTTTGGGATCAGCTGAACTTCGCCGCTGGTCGAAACACCGACCTGGCCGACTACCGCATGCCGGAGCTGCATCCCGAGCCGGCCTACCGGCTGGCGCTCCAGAATTTCGACACGCTGGTGCGGGCGCTGCGTGACGACTCGCGCCTCACGATCGCGACGATCGCGGAACTGCGGCAGATCTATCGCCCGCCTGAGCCGGACGTGTCACCGGAGACGCTGCGGGCGGCCGCACAGCAGTTCGTGGCGGCCAGCGACGACCTGCCGATCGACAACCCAGAGCTTTCGCCAGCCGAAGCGGTCTATCTGATGGCGCAGGCGCTGCTGGATGACCAACCAAGGCAGTTGCCACGGCGTGAAATCTACGGGCCGATCACCGAGCCGCCAGATGCGGTGCGACCAGGCCTGGAGTGGGCCGACCTTGTTGCGGCCGGCCGAGCGCTGATCAGGGAAGTCGAGCGCAACGGCCATCTGCCGGCTAATGTCGGGACGGCGGCTGCGCCGATCGGCGTCGGAACGTTTGGCCGAGCTGCCGCGGCAGCGCTGCTCCAACGAAGCGTGGGCGCGCAGCCGGCGCGGATAGCGCTCGTAGAGGGCCGCCAGGTGCCAACCATAGCCGACGCAATCGCCGATCGCGTGCGTTCCGGCATCGCTGGCTGGCCGATCCATGACCCGCAGCTCGATACCGAGCAATTATTGTTGCATACCCGCTTGCAATGCTGGACCCTGCGTCCTTCGATACCGGAAGATGTCGACTAAAGAACCTGCACCGCTCAGAGGACATGCGTTACCGCCAAGCGTGGTTGCGTTGCCGAGGAGAGATCTATGAGTCGGACAACTGCTCAGCTTGACGCTCGCCAGCAGGATCTGGCAAGTGCTCAGCGTACGCGCGCCTACCGCGCCTGGCTCACCGGCCGGATCGTGCTATATGCGAGCGTCGTGCTGCTTGGTCTTGTATTTGCGCTGCCCTTCATCTGGATGATCTCGACCTCGCTGAAGGACGACCCGCAGACCTTCCGAGTGCCGCCGATCTGGATTCCCAACCCAATGCGTTTCGCCAACTACCCCGAGTCGCTCACGCAGCAGCCGTTCGGCCTGTATTTTATCAACACGCTCTGGTATTGCATCCCCTCGACGATCGGCGCCGTGTTGTCGGCGGCAGTCGTGGCCTATGGCTTCTCACGTATTCGCTGGCGCGGTCGCGATCTGATCTTTTTTCTCTGCCTCACGACGATCATGATCCCTTTCCAGGTGCGCATGGTTCCGCTCTACCTGATCTTTAAAAACCTGGGTTGGCTCAACTCATACAAGCCGTTGATCGTGCCGGCATTTTTCGGCGATGTCTATTTCATCTTCTTGCTGCGCCAGTTCTTTATGACCATCCCTCAGGAGCTTTCGGAAGCGGCGCGCATCGATGGCGCGAACGAGTGGGATATCCTGACGAGTATTATCCTGCCGCTGGCCAAACCGGCGTTGGCCGTCGTCGCGCTGTTTCAATTTATGTCCGCCTGGAATGATTACCTCGGCCCACTGATCTTCCTGAATCGGACGAATCTGTTCCCAGTATCGCTCGGATTAGAATCGTTCAACTCCGCCTTCGCGGAGAGTCTACGCTGGCCCTATACGATGGCCGCCAGCACCGTCGTGATCACGCCAATTATTCTCCTGTTCTTCTTCACACAACGTACTTTTGTGGAAGGTGTGACGATTACTGGTATTAAAGGCTGACATGGATCTGCGCGAACTGGCAGAGACTGATCTTCCGAACTTGTTCGATCTGTGCCAGCGCACGCTGCCGCTAGACCGCTTTTCGCTGCCCGCGCTTCGGCGCCATGTGCTGGGCGAGCCGAACCGTAACCCGGCCTACCAGTTGAGTATGTGGGACGGCGCGCGGCTGGTGGGAGTGATGCTCGGCGGTGTCCGCGAGATGGAAGGGCATCCGCTCGCGTGGGTGCGTTTGTTTGCCATCGACCCCGCCTATCGCCGGCAGGGCCTGGCAACGCGCCTGCTGGCGGATCTGGAGGGTCGCCTGCGAGCCGATGGATACACGCGGCTGTGCGTTGCCAACAGTGCGCCCAACTACTTCTGGCCCGGCCTAGATATACGCTACACTGCTGGGCTCTGCTTCCTGCAACAGTCCGGCTTCCGGCGCGCCGGCGATGCGGTCAATATGCAGGTCGATCTACAAGCGCGCGATTGGGACACCACGGCAGAGGAGGCGCGCGTGGCCCAGCTCGGCTTCACGGTGCGTCGGCTGCTTCCGGACGATCGAAACCAATTCCACGCCTGGCTCGGCGATCACTGGAGCCCGATCTGGCACGACGAGGCGCTCTCGTCGTATGAGAACAATCCAGTTTCGACATTTGTGGCGCTGGCCCAAGGCCGCATCTGTGCCTTCGCTTCCTATAACACGACCACCTTCGAGCACGTCTTTGGCCCGACCGGCACCGAGCCGGCGCTGCGGGGCCATGGGCTCGGCCGCATCCTCTTCTTTCGCTGTATGCGCGATCTCAATGAGCTTGGACATCAGATGGCCGAGATTTGTTGGGTCGGGCCGATCGCATTCTACGCACACGTGGCCGATGCGTGGATCAGCCGCACCTTCTGGTTTCTAGTGAAAGAACTCTAATCTATGCCGACACCGCAGGTTCTGTTTGGCACCGAAGCGCGTGAGCGACTGAAGGAAGGCCTTGATCTGCTCGCCCGGCTGATCAGCCTAACGCTCGGGCCGCGGGCTGGCGTCGTCGCCCTCAGCCGCTTTGCAAAGGAGCCGGAAGTGCTGACCTCGAGCGCAGTGATTGCCCGGCGCATCGTCGAGATTCCAGGCCGTGGCGCCAACGTCGGCGCAATGCTGCTGCGCCACGCCATCTACCGCGTGAACGAGCAACTCGGCGACGGCGGCGCGACTACTGCAGCCCTGGCCCACGCCCTGCTCACGGGCGGGCACAAGCAGCTCGCGGCTGGCGCCAACCCGATGCTTCTGCGCCAGGGGATGGAGCGTGGGCTGCGCGCCGCGGTGGCGGCCCTCCAGGCGCAGGCACGACCCCTCGACGGCGAGCGCGATCTGGCCGGGCTGGCGCACGCTGCCACCGGCGACCCCGAGCTGAGCCGGGTGCTTGGCGCCATTTTCAGCCGCCTTGGCCCGGAAGGCACTGTGGTAGTCGAAGAGTACGCCGCCACCTATCTGGCACATCAGTTCTTCGAGGGTGCGCGCTGGGACGGTGGTTTGGTCTCTCCCGCCTTTATCGACGACCAGGCGCGCCAGCAAACTCTGCTGACGCAGCCGTGCATTCTGGTCACCGACCATACCATCACACAACCGGCGCAGATCGTGCGCCTGCTTGAGCAGATCGTGCAGACGCGCAGCGGCCCGCTGCTCATCCTGGCTGAGGATGTGAGCGGGCCGGCGCGCGCACTGCTTCTGTCCAATCGCGAGCGTGGTGTGCTAGATGTCGTCGCCGCCACGCTCACCATTGAGGGGAGCCACCGCCGACACAGCCTGGAAGATATCGCAATCATTACCGATGCATATTTCGTCGCGAAGGACCAGGGCGACCGGCTGGAGAGTGTGGGGATCGGCGACCTTGGGCGTGCTCGGCTGGTCCAGGTTGGGACCGATAAAATCGCGATTGTCGGCGGTGCGGGCCAGCAGGCGCTGATCGACCAGCGGCGGCGGGTCGTGCGCGCGCAGATGGCGCTGGCCGAAGACGAGCAGGCGCGCCGGAAGCTGATCGAGCGCCTGGGCAAGCTTGCCGGCGGAATGGCCGTGCTCAAGCTCGGCGCGTCCAGCGACAGCGAGCGCGCGGTCCGCAAGGAACAGGCGCAGCGCTTCATTCAATTTATGCCAGTCGCCCTTGAGGAAGGGGTCGTGCCGGGAGGCGGCGCGGCCTACCTGGCCTGCCAGCCGGCGCTGGATCGGCTTGCCGATGAATATACCGAGGAAGCGATCGGCACCGCACTGGTCCGAGATGCGTTGGCGGCACCGCTGACCTGGCTGGTACGCAACGCCGGCCTGCATCCCGCGCCGATCCTAGCCGAGGCGCGCCGGCGCGGCACGGACTATGGGTACGATGTTCTCGGCGAGCAGCTTGTAGACATGTGGTCGGCCAACATTCTGGACGCGGCAAAAGTTACGCGCGTCGCGTTGGAGACAGCTGTGAGCGTGGCTGCGATGACGCTGACCACCGAGGCGATCGTGCTGCGCCGCAAGCCATCCGTATCGCTGACACCTTGAGGCGTATCGCGTATTGTGTAGGGCCACTACGCAATACGCAGCATCGGAACCGTATATTATGGCGTGTTCCTAACGTAGCATATCAATATTGGAGGTATGTGTGCATACATGGGTATCCAGTTCGCTGCGCCGGTTCTATCCGACCTCGCCGGCTGAAAGCGCCCAGACGTTGACTCTCGATGCGGCGCGCGGGGAGCGGGTTTCGTTCCAGGCAGTCTGCCGCAGTGGTGAGCGCGAGCAGTATATCAATGCCAGCGCAAGCGCACCCGAAGGCCTGAAGGTGTTAGTCCGGCGGGTCGGCTATGTCCCGCTGCCACACCACTCAACCGAAACACCACTGGAGGAGTTGGATGGAGCGGGTCACATTCCTGGATATGTGCCGGACCCGCTCTTGCCCGATCTCGAGTTTCTCGCCGGGCCGCAAGAGACGCACGCCTTCTGGATTACGATGCTGATTCTGCCTGAGGCCGAACCTGGGAGCTACCCCGTGACAGTCGCCATTGCCGTTGGTGCCAAACGTGTGACCTTAACCGTGACGGTGAACGTCCATCGGGCAGCGCTGCCACAGCGACGCGACTTCCCCGTAACACATTGGTTCTACGCCGATGCGCTCTGTGATTGGTATAATGTCCAGCCGTTCGAAGAAGCCTTCTGGCGCGTGCTCGACCCATACCTCGCGAACGTCGTAGCCCATGGGCAAGATACCCTGTATGTACCGATGTTCACGCCGCCGCTCGATGGTGTGAAGCGCCCAACCCAGCTGCTCGACGTGCGGCACGCCGATGGACGCTACCAGTTCGACTGGTCGTTCGTCCGGCGTTGGATCAGCGCCGCCCAAAGCCACGGTATTTCACATTTCGAGTGGACCCATCTCTTCACCCAATGGGGCGCGCGGTACGCCATCCGGATCTACGAAGGCCACGCCGAGACCGGCACGTTGCTGTGGCCACCCGAGACCGGCGCCACTTCCGAGACATATCGAGACTTCCTGGGCCAGTTTCTCCCAGAGCTCGAACGGTTCCTAGGCACAGAAGGACTGACCGACCACAGCTTCTTCCACCTCTCAGACGAGCCGCATGGCGACGAACACCTGGCGAACTATCGCGAGGCGCGCGACCTGCTGTGCGAGTTGGCGCCCTGGATGAAGGTGATGGACGCGCTGAGCGAGATTCGCTTCGCGCGCGAGGGCCTCACCGACGTGCCTATCCCGATCACCGCCACCGCGCCTGACTTCGTGCGCGCGGGCATGCCGGCCTGGGTCTACTTCTGCTGCGGCCCACGTGGGCGCTATCTCAACCGCCTGCTCGACACACCGCTGGTGAAAGTGCGCATGTCCGGCTGGCTGTTCTATCGCAACCAGGCGCGTGGCTTTCTCCACTGGGGCTACAACTACTGGTACAAGCGACAGACCACGAAGCTGATCGATCCCTACGTCGTCTCCGATGGCCTGAGCTGGCCGGACTGGGCCCACGGAGATCCTTTTCAGGTCTATCCTGGCCCTGACGGACCGGTGGATTCGCTGCGCTGGGAGATCTTTGCCGAGAGTCTTCAGGACTACGCATTGCTCCAAGCGTCCCATCTTGCCCTTGACGACCCGGCACTGGCAGCGATTCATGACTACGCCGACTTTCCGCGTGATGCCAGTTGGATTGCTCTGAGGCGGTCCGAATTATTGGCCAAGCTGGATCAACGCTGAGGACAACGAGCAGTGACCGGACGTCTTTTTACAAAGCAGCGCCAGCGAGCGATCGCCGAGGTGATCGCCCGTGACGGACATGCGAGCGTGGATGCGCTCTGCCAGCTGTTCGATGTGAGTCCGGCCACGATTCGCCGTGATCTGGACGAGCTGGATACGCAGGGAGTCCTGATCCGCACGCATGGCGGTGCCATGCGCATCTCACAGGCGATGCCGGAGCTGCCGGTGTTACAGCGTGGCTCCGACCAGAGTGAAGCAAAGCGCCGGATCGGCAAAGCCGCCGCAGCGCTTGTTCCTGAGGGGGCAACCGTATTTATTGCGTCGGGGACAACCACCCTGGAGGTTGCGCGGGCGCTGGCAAGCCGGAGCAACCTCACCGTGATTACGAATGCGCTCAACGTCGCCTGTCTTCTCGCCGACGCGCCAGGTATCACGCTGGTGATCTGCGGCGGCGTGCTGCGGCAATCCGAGCTGTCGCTGCTCGGTCACCTGACCAATTATGCGCTTTCGGAGCTGCGCACCGACATGGTGTTTATCGGTGCGCACGCAGTGAGTATCGAGCAGGGGCTGAGCGCCGATAATCTAGCCGAGGTCATGACCGATCGCGCCATTCTTGATATGGGCGTCCAGCGTGTGCTCGTGGCCGACCATAGTAAGTTTGGCAAATTTGCCACCGCGCGCGTCGCTCCGCTGTCCGCGGTGCATACGGTTATCACCGACGGTGAACTCGATGCGACGTTGGTCGAGCAGCTCCACGAGCACGGAATGGAAGTGATCGTGGCTTGAGGGAAATGCTAGGAGGGCGCTACGCCCCGATTCGAAACCGCCACCGCGCTTTGACCTGCTCCAGAAGTGTAGTAGAATACGGTTCGTTGCGTAACGCGGCGGCCTACCCGGCCCACCACATCATGAAGCGGTAAACGGCATTTTCGCCGGGTGCCGCTTCGGTGTTTTTGTGGTGGTGACAGCCAATCCTAGGACTTACGCAGTTGGCGTTTTAGCGGGGGCGCGGGGGCCGCTGGCCCCCGAGAACCTTCTTTGGAGGGCAAAGCCCTCCAAACCTCCCAACCGCGTAACTCCTACCGTTATTATGATCTACTCACCATTGCAGTGGAGGATGGCGCAGCGTGCCATCAGTGATAGATTGACGGTACCGAACAAAGAACAGGCACCCCACAGAATAAGGAATGCGTGTTTAGGGCATCAGGATGCGGTTTGGCACGCCGACGATCCATTAGGGAGGCGCCGAACTTTAACTGCTGTATAATATACACTTAATCATGATCGCATATAGTAACGGCAGCATGTTTGGGAACCCAGCAGTCCGATAAGATTACAGGCCACAACTATGGCGACAATTCTTGTCATCGAAGATGAGCAGATTCTGAGCGAAACGCTCGGTTATAACCTGGGGCGGGCCGGTTTCACTGTAGAATTGGCCGCCGATGGTATTGCTGGCCTCGAGCAGGCCCGCCGTCTCCAGCCGGATTTGATAATCCTCGACATTATGCTGCCAGGGTTGGATGGTTTCTCCGTCTGCCGGACGCTTGCGCGCGAAAGTGCGGTACCGATCATCATTCTGACGGCACTGCAAGACGAGGCCCATCGCATTGCGGGGCTGGAACTGGGCGCGATCGACTACGTGATCAAGCCCTTTAGTATGGGCGAGCTGTTGGCGCGAGTGCGGGCCATCCTGCGCTGGAATGAGCGCCAGCGGCAGACGCCTGGGCCAGATGTGCTCCAGGCCGGCCCACTGCGGCTCGACCGGGTCAGCCGCCAAGTCTGGCATGGCGACCGAGAGATCGAGCTATCATACAAAGAGTTCGACTTGCTGGCCTGCCTCATGCATAATTCGGGTGTAGCGCTCTCACGGGACCTCTTGCTGGAGCGGGTGTGGGGCAGCGAATTTCCCGGCTCGAACCGCACGATCGATGTACACATCCGCTGGCTGCGCGAGAAGCTCGAGCAGGATCCTGCCAACCCGTTGCTGATTCACACCGTTCGCGGGATCGGCTACCGCTTCCAGGATCCATCAGCGGCCCTCCAACGCCAGCAGAATCTAACCGAAGTATAGGAGCTCCGGTTTGCGTAAGCAAGGCGGCGGTCGTTGGCCTGTATAGCCGAGAGTAAAAGGATGGAGCCACAGAGATCACAGAGATAGATGCGGGGAGAGAACAAACTCGCTTTCCTCTGTGTTCTGTGTGGCGGGCTATGTGCTCTTTGCTATAAGGGCCTACCGACCGCCGTTTTCGACCAGGCAACGATCTCGAAGGACTATGCCACCTCAATATTCTCTTTGCCGCCGTAGATCGTCCACCACGGCTTGGCGCCCTTGGCGAGCACCGCGTTGAGCGCCTGGATATTCTGCACGCCGCGATCTTCGAGCCAGGCCTCCAGGGCTTCCACACCCTCTTTGGCATAGATAGGTATTGCGTCCTGCCAGGTGGCGCGGCCACACAGCACCCCTGAGAAGGGCGTGCCAGACTCGGCCGCCAGCTCCAATGTCTCGCGGAAGATCTCGTCGGTGACGCCAGCGCTCAGGTAGATGAATGGCTTGCTGGCCACGCTGGCCGCGCTGCGAAAATGTTCCATCGCCTCCTGGCGCGAGTAGGCGGCCGAACCGCCGACGAAGGCGCGCGTGCCCTCGACGAACTTCATATTGACAGGGACCTCGACTTTGAGCACATCCACGCCATAGCGCGGCTTCGAGAATTCCTCCATGTAGCGCGTGACATACGCGGGCTTCTTCTTGGCGAATTCGATACCCTTTTCGTCAAAGTTGTCATCATAGGCGATCGGTTCCAGGAAGAAAGGTGCGTCAATTGCCGCGCACTCGGCGCCGATCCGCTCGATAAAGGCGTGTTTGATCGTATTGATCCGCTGATCGTCGAATGGGTTGTAGTACAACAAGATCTTGATCGCATTCGCGCCCGCCTCAACCAGGCGGCGAACGCTCCACTCGGGTAGCAGGTCGGGCAGGCGGCCCTTGACACTCACATCGTAGCCGGTCTTCTCGTAGGCCAGCAGCACGCCGGTGCCGGGCGCACGCGCCTTGATAGCATCTAGACCATACTCCGGATCCAGCAGGATAGCGCTTGCATAACGGGTCAAGACTTTGGTCACGGCGGTCTTGAACGCCAGCATATCGGCGGTATCGGCAGTTCCGTTTTCGCCGCGCGCCTTGGCGATCGCCTTCAGCAGCGAGCCGCGCTGGTCCATCGCCGCCGCAGCGATCACGCCCTGCTCGTCGGCACAAGCGTTGATCCCATCGAACTTACCCTTGCTTATGCGCACCTTGGCCATGGCACCCTCCTCTTACAATCATAACAGAGATGAGAGATGAGAGATTGGCCGCATTAATCTCCAATCGCTAATCTCCAAACTATCCGCGTGCTCCAAAGAATTGGAAAACCACCAGGATCACCACCGCCGCCGAGCAGAAGCCGGCCAACACCTGCATTGGCGTATGATTACGTGTGCGAACCCGAGCCCAACCGACCAGCGCTGCGCAGGCCCACAGCACTGCCCCCAGCGGCGGTGAGTACAGCAGCGCAATTGTAGCCGTGGACGCAATCGAGGTAGCGTGAGCGCTGATCTTCCAGAACAGATTGATCGCCCCATTGATCAGGCCCAGCAGCAAGGCGCAGATCATCAAGGCTAAAAATGGGCGCGGCGCTCCAAAATAGCCCAGCAACGGTGTCGCAATCAGCACCCAGATGAATCCGAACAGGTACAGTTCATTGCGCTGCTCGCGAACCGAGACATCTTCATCGGCATAGGCGCCGTGGCGTAACCGAATGTAGTAGAAGATTGTCGGCGGCAAGATCAGGCCAATGACACAAATGGCGGCCCACTTCAGCCCTTCGGCCGGTGTGCTGAGCGCAGCATAGCCGACGATCAGAAAGGAGACGATATTCAGCAGGATCGGATGGAAGATCTGCGATAGCAGGCGCGCCAGGGCGTAGCCGCGCCCGTCGAGTGCTTCGGCTTCGTACGCATCATGTGGAATATTCGAATGTGGCACCATGTGTTCTCCTCGGCGTGGCAGCAGGCAGCGTGGGCTAGTTCGGCCGGCCGACACGCTCATAGCACGCCAGCACCTGCCTGGCCGCCCGCTCCCAGGTAAATTGCCTCGCCCGCTCTGGACCAGCCGACCGCAGCCGCGCACGCAAGGACTCATCCGTCACTACCTGCACAAGCCCGAACGCGATCGAGCCGACATCCTCGGCGTCAACCAGCACCGCGGCGTCGGCGACAACTTCGGGCAGGCTAGAATTATCGGCAGTGACGGTCGGCGTCCCACAGGCCAGCGCTTCAAGCGGCGGGATACCGAAGCCTTCATAAATGGATGGATAGGCAAACGCCGCTGCTAGATTATACAACGCCGGTAGATCCTTGTCATGCACGAAGTCCAGCAACCGCACACGCTGGCCCAGCCCGAGGCGATCGATCGTAGCGAAGACATCTTCATACAGCCAGCCGCGCCGCCCGGCGATCACCAGATGCAGGCTGGAGGCTGGAGGCTGGAGGCTGGAGGCTTGATGCACCTCACTAGCCTCCAGTCCCAAGCCCCTAGCCACTAGCAATGCGAATGCTTCCAGCAGCCGAACCAGGTTCTTGCGCGGCTCCAGCGTGCTGACGAACAGCACAAAGCGATCGGGCAGGCCAAGCCCGCGGCGAAGTGGCTCGATTTCGTCGGCGGGCAGCGGGCGAAAGCGCGGACCCACCCCCGGATACACCACCTCGACGCGCGCGGGATCGACGGCCAGCAGGCGCTCCAAATCTCGGCGGGTCGCCTGCGAGTCGGCCAGGATCGCGTCCGCGCGCCGCAGCCCGCGCGGGACAGCATCGCTGAGATAGCGCACCATACTCGGCTCCGCGCATTCCGGGTGAACCATGAAGGAGAGGTCGTGGATCGTCACCAGCGTGCGTGCGCGCGTGGGCGGCAGAACAAAATCCGGCGCGTGGAGCAGATCGAGCCGGCCGGTAAACAGCTCGACTGGCAGCGGCGCGCGCAGACGCTGCCAGACCTGCGTAAGCCGACGCGGCGAAAGCGGAATCGGCACGTGGCGAAGATAGGAGTAGGAATCACTAAGCCGCCGCAAATCGGCCAGGTAAGGGCTATCGGAATCTATTCCGCCTGCAGCATAGAACAGCGTGTAGCGATGTATGTCGCCTTGTTGCACAATCGCGCGAACCAGCTCGCGCGTGTAGCGCCCGATCCCGGCGCCTTGCCACGCGGCGGCGGTGTAGTCGATTCCTATATGCATAGTTAAGAGTTAAGAGTTCTGCGTTCTGAGTTTTGAGTTGGCACTGGCTTACTCAGAACTCAAAACTCAGAACTCAAAACTACTTGCGCTTGCTAAACAGATACAGAATAAACCCAAAGACCACGATGCTCCAGAAGTTGATCGTGCGGTCCAGAAAGGTCACGGCCAGGGCAAGGTCGCGGCTGACCGGGTGCGCGCCGGCGGCCACTGGCAGTGCCAGCAACACGGCCGTAACCGCCCCCTCGACCACGCCAAGGCCAGCTGGCGTCAGGGGTATGGCGGTCAGAAGCGAGGAGGCCAGCGCCACAAAGATGATCACCGGCAGGGTCAGATGCAGCCCTTCGACGCCGAGCGCCTCGATCACAAAATAGAGCCGGAAGCCCTCCAGCAGCCAGACAGCCCCGGTCAGCACAGTCAGCGAGGGCAAGATGCGCGGTCGGAACGAGCTGAGCGCGGCTCTCTCGAATGGCGCGTAGATCGCGTGCAGTCGCTGGGGCATAAAGCGGCGAATCAGCGGGCTCAGCCAGCGCATACAGGCCAGGCCCGCAACGATCAGGACGACCAGCACCAGTCCTGAGACGAAGATCAGATTGGTCTCCGGCGGGAGGTGAGTGCCGAAGACAAACCAGCCTGAGATCACGAGAAAGGTGAACAGACCGAGCATGTCGAGCAGGCGCTCGGCAAAAATCGTCCCGAAGGTGGCCGAAAACGACACTTTGCCGTTGCGCTTGAGTAGATAGCCGCGGTAGGCATCACCCAACTTGGCCGGCACAATACAGTTCGCGAACCAGGAGAGGTACAGGTACTCGATCAGGGCCGGCAGCGAAGCCCATGATTTGCGGCCCTCGCTCACCGGAACGCTGGCATTATCCAGGAGCAGCCGCCAGCGGACCGCACGCATCGGGAAGGTCAGGTAAAACACCAGTAGGCCGAGCAGCAGCAGCCATGGATTGGCCCCGCGCATGTATTGCCAGGTCTTAGTGACGTCGATATTGAGCCCGCGCAACACGAACAGAATGATCGCGATCGCGAGACCAAACGAGATCAGCGTGCGCGGGTTCCGCAGCGATTTGCCAAGTGAGAAACCCGAACGCTCGACCTCGACCTGGGCCGGCGACTCATCGTTTTCATTCGCCTCATCGGCGCTGGAAAGCTCGGTAGTGCGATCGTTGATCATATCGCTCGTGCGTTGCTCCTTCTAGTTTTACAGTCGGGTAGGGTTTGGCGGCGCAGCTGCGCCGCCAAACCCTACCCGCGCGTCTATATCTGTTTGCCGAGAACTGCAGCCTGATACCATGCCCAGAAGTGGCCCAACCCATCTTCGATCGAGACCTGCGGATCATATCCCAGCAGTTTGTGTGCCTTGCCAACATCGGCATACGTTACAAGCGCCTCATTGCTTGGCAGTGGCGCATCCACAATCTGCGCCTGTTTTCCCACCAGACGCTCAATAATAGTCACGAAATCGCTCATCAGGACTGGCTGGCCGCGCCCCAAATTAAAGATTTCGTAGCTGAAATCGGTGTCGAGCGCGGCGATAACGCCGGCGATGATATCATCGACGTAGGTCCAGTCGCGCCGCGGCCTCCCGCTATCATAGAGTGTGATCGGCCGACCGTGAGCGATAGCATCGGTGAACATATAGGGCGTCATGTCGGGGCGGCCACGTGGGCCATAGACGTTGAAGAAGCGCACACAAATACACGGCAAACCATAGGAAGTATTGTATGCTGCGGCGATAACCTCATCGGCCTTCTTGCTGGCTGGATAGGGCGCCAGCGGACGATCGGTAGAATCTGTTTCCACAAATGGAATCTTATCCGTCCGCCCATAGATCGATGATGTTGAGGCCAGCACAACGCCACGAGCCGCATAGCGATGGGTGGCATCAAGCACATTCAGCGTACCGCGTATATTCACTTCTTCATACAATTTGGGGTTGCGGACTGAGTACGAGATACTCCCCATTGCCGCGATATGCGCCACTTTATCTGGCCGATAGGTTGCGAATGCTGCGTCTATCGCGGCATCATCGCGAATATCTGCCTCGACCAGCGTGTAGCCGGGCTGCGCGAGGGCGCCCTCGATATTGCGGCGCTTGCGCGCCGGGCTGTAGTAATCGTTGAAGTTGTCGACGCAGACGACTTCGTCGCCGCGCGCCAGCAGCGCGTCGGCGAGGTGGCTGCCGATAAAGCCGGCGCCGCCAGTGACTAGATAGCGCATCGCGAAACTCCACTCATCAACGGACATAGTGACAAGGTGACAGGTGCCATATACATCACCTGGCCACAGGCTTCTCTAATATGACAAGCAATCCCCACAGGGCCCCAAGCTGGATACCGATGCTCAGGACATGCAGATTCTCGAACAGGTCGTGCCCAGCGACCGCCGCAATAATACCACAACATCCGATCGCGGCGCTACGCCAAATGGTCCTGTTCTGACGCCGCAGTGTGACTACCGCCTGGCGGATCACGCCGCTCAACAGTGCGAGGTAGGCCAGCGCGCCGATCGCCCCGGCCTCGGCCGCCATATGGATGTAGTAGTTGTGAGCGTGCCCACGCGAGGCGTACCATGTGCCGACCGCAAATGCCGGATAGGCCAGCGTGTAGTTGCCAGGGCCAACTCCGCTGAGCGGGTGCGCCAAGAACATGCGCCAGCCGGCTTGCATCTGAGCCATGCGCTCTACTACGGCGAAGTTTTGCGGCGTGACCACGATGGATCCGGCATCAAAGATCGCCAGATAGCGCGTGATACTGGCGAGCCGGTCGGCGAGCACCGCGGGCAGCAGCCCGGCCGCGCCAAGCCCCAGCGCCACCGCAGCCACGCCCAGCGCAAGGAGCGCCCTGCGGCGCGCGCGCCGGCCCAGCGCAAGCGCCATACCTGCCGCGCCGCACGCCGCGCCAACCCATGCGCCGCGAGACAGCGAGGCAGCCAGGGCGGCCACCAACAACAAGGTCACCGCCCATAGAGCAAGCGATAGGGCGACAGGGTGACGGGGCGACGGGGTGCCGAGGCGATCGGCTGGCGTTTGTTGGGGTGCTCGCCCGCTCACCCACTCGCCTGCTCGCCCCCTCGATCGAGACGTGCGATGCAGTGCAAGCGTGACCCCAACGGCAAGCGCCAGCGCCAGCGGCCAGGCCATATTCATATATCCAGCGAAGGAGTTTGGCTGGCCGATCGTGCCGTAGGCGCGCACGAAGGGCAGGCTGGGTGCGATCCGGAAGCTGGGCGGACCATTGCCGGTGATGAACTGCGCCAGGCCAAGCGCGGCCTCGGCGGCCGGCGCGATCAGCAGGCAGGCGATCAGGCCGGCGATCTGCCAGGGCCGCCGGGCCAGCACTATCACCATCAGCCAGGTCAGAAAGGCCTCCGACCAGCGGAGCGTCTCTTTGAGACCCTCGGCCCGTGAGTAGGGCGAGTTGGCCGCCGCCAGCAGCAGCGCCCACAAGAACACGCTCCAGAGCCAGAAGTGTCCGGCGACGCCGGGCCAATCGCTCTCTCGCTTGCGTGCCAAAAATACCAACCACCAAGAGCGCCAAGAGCGCGAAGAGCTGGGATGAGCAATCGTCTTCCCCTGCACCTTTGCGCTCTTGGCGTTCTTTGGGGTAATGAGGATCGGTCGCTCGGGATGCGCCAGCACGCGCAGCGCCCATGCACCCAGCGCCAGCACCATGGCGCCCTGCGTGTAGCTCACGCCGCCGGGCAGATGGGCTATCTCCTGCACCGGGACGGACAAAATCGCCCAGTAGAGACCAAAGATCGGATGGATCAGGGCCAGTAGAATGAGCAAACTGTAGAACAGCCCCAGCGCCAACGCGGGGAGCGGCAGGAGCGCGAGGATGGCCGCGAGGAGGAATACCGCAAACCAGATCAAGCGGCGAAAGAGCGAAGGGGCGAAGGGGCGAAGGGGCGACACTTGTTGGCCCACTCGCCCACTCGCCCACTCGCCTACTCGCCTACTCACGCCAGCTCGCCACGGCGGCGCAGCTCCTCACGGAACCAGGGGATGGTCATGCGTAGCCCTTCCTCAAGCTCGACTTGCGGCTGCCATCCCAAAACGCGCCTGGCCTTGGATATGTCGGGTTGGCGCACCTGAGGATCATCCTGCATGCGCATGTCCCGGTATGTGATACCAGCGAGGTTATCGGTTAGCTCGTTGATCACCTCGGCGAACTGCTTGATCGTGTATTCGCCGGGATTACCGATATTGACCGGCTCGATCTCGGAGGACATTAGCAGCCGGTAGACGCCCTCGACCAGATCCGAGACATATTGGAACGAGCGTGTCTGCAGACCATCGCCATAGGCGGTCAAAGGCTCGCCGCGCAGCGCCTGCTGGATGAAGTTCGGCACCACGCGGCCATCACGCAAGCGCATGCGCGGGCCGTAGGTGTTGAAGATCCGCACAATCCGGGTATCGACGCCGTGGAAGGTGTGGTAGGCCATCGTCATGGCCTCGGCGAAGCGCTTGGCCTCATCGTAGACGCCGCGCGGGCCGATTGGATTGACGTAGCCGTAATAGCTCTCTCCCTGTGGATGGACCTGCGGATCGCCGTAGACCTCGGACGTAGAGGCGAGCAGGAAGCGCGCCCCCTTGTCCTTGGCCAGACCAAGAACCTTGTGCGTACCCAGCGCTCCGACTTTCAGCGTCTGGATCGGCAGTTCCAGGTAATCGACGGGCGAAGCGGGCGACGCGAAGTGCAAGATCGCATCGAGCGGACCTTCGATAAAGATATAGTTGGTGACATCGTGCTTGATATAGCTGAAGCGTTGGTGGCCCGCCAGGTGAGCAATGTTGTCGGTGCTGCCGGTGATCAAGTTATCCATTGCGATAACCGTGTGACCCTCGGACAGGAAGCGGTCGCAGAGGTGCGAGCCAAGGAAGCCCGCGCCGCCAGTGATCAGAACGCGCATAATGTCAGGACTCCTGGTTTACTGATCTAATGAGCGGGATACATTAATATGCGCCTTTGCCCGAAAGCACCGCCGGGATCGTCTCGAGCATAATCCGCAAGTCCATGCCGGGCGACCAGTTCTCGGCATAGTAGATATCGAGGCGCACCATCTCGTCGAACGAGATATCGCTACGACCGAGCACCTGCCACAGCCCGGTCAGCCCTGGCTTGACCTCCAGCCGCCGACGATGCCACTGCTCATACCGCGCGACTTCCTCAGGCAGCTGCGGCCGCGGCCCAACCAGACTCATTTCGTCATGCAAAACATTCCAGAGCTGCGGAATTTCGTCCAAACTGGCACGCCGCAGGAAGCGACCGATATGGGTCATGCGTGGATCGTTACGGATTTTGAAGACCGGGCCATCGGCCTCATTCAGTTGGGATAGCTCGGCCTTGCGCGCTTCAGCATCCACCACCATCGTGCGGAACTTATACGTCGTGAATGGCCGGCCGACCCTGCCGACACGGCGCTGCTTGAAGATCGCCGGGCCAGGCGAGTCCCATTTGATCGCCAAAACGATCAGCGCGGCGAGCGGCAGTAGCACCGGCGCGGCCAGAACAATCAGCGCAAGATCGATCGCGCGCTTGAGCACGAGGTTGCCGCCTTTGAGCGACAGTTCCTTCAGGCCAATCAGCGGAATACCGCTCAGATTCGCCACGTTGACGCGATCAAAGCTCAGCTCGAACAGATCGGGCACGACGCGAAACTCGATGCCGGCGGCGCGGCAGACGCTGACAATCTCCGGAAGCCGGTGATGCTCCCAGAACGGCAGGGCAATAATCACCTGGTCGATCGGCTGCGAGCGGGCGATCTGCTCCAGGTTCTGCACAACACCGAGGTGGCGAAAATGCCCATCGCGCCGCTCATTAGCCGGCGGGTCGCGATCTTCCAGATAGCCAAGCAGGGAGTAGCCCAGAAATGTATGTGCGACGATGCTATCCATCACCTGGCGACCGAGGCCGGTGCCGCCGACCACCAGCACACGCTCACGCCCGATCCCGCGCGTCCAGCGCCAGCGCCGCACACCCACCAATACCGCCCGCGAGACACACAGCACCACAATAATGATGCCCCAGGCAAACGCGTAGAGCAGCCGCGAGTACAGCGGCCGCTGGATGATCGTCAGCAATACCACGAGCGCGATACCCGTGGTCGTGCTGCTGATCAGCGTTCCGGCGTAATCCAGCAGGCCAGTATTGCGGGGGATGCGGTAGAGGCCTTTCATGGCGAAGAGCGCCAGCAGCACACAGGTCAGCAGCAGGGCGTAGGGCAGCAGGTTGGCGAACGGCACATAGTTGACCGTCAGCACTTCCTGCACGATGCGGTTGAACGGCGCGGGCCAGCTGACATTGTAGCGCATCCAGTAGGCCGTGGCGAAGCCGGCCAGGATCAACAGTGCATCGGAGCCGGCCAGCAGCGCCGCCGGCCACCTGGACAAGCGATGACCAGTGGCTGGCGCCGCAGCGAGCGCATCTACTTCCGCGAACGGCAACCCAGGTGCGTCGGACAGCGCTTGCTCCTCAATGACATCTGCCACATCCCACTCCACACTTACGAGTTATGAGTTGAAGGCCATTGTATCGTTATAGAACTCTTAACTCTTCATTCTTAACTCAAAACTACTCCTGATTCGACCAGATCAGCGCGGCTTTCTCGATATACACAGTATCGCCCTCCTGGACTCCGGCCTCGAGTAAAGCGTCGTTGATGCCGCTGGCCTGCAGCACGCGCTGAATGCGCATCAGCGACTCAGATTGGGCGAAGTTGGTCATCGAGATCAGGCGCTCGATCTTCTTGCCACGCACGCGCCAGCCATCGCCCTCCGGTTCAACCGAGAACAGCCGCTCGTCGACCTCCGGTACTGGCCACGCCAGCAACTCATCGCGGGGCGCGCGATCCGGCCCCGGCAATTCCAGCAGGCGCACGGCCACATGCTGCATGAGCGAATCCACGCCGGCGCGGGTAGCCGCCGAGATCACAAAGACGTCGGCGGGCGACAGCTTGATCTCATAGCGCAGCCGATCGAGGTTGGACTGCGCCTCGGGCAGATCGGCCTTGTTCAGCGCGACAATCTGCGGGCGCCGCGCCAGCTCGGGCTGGTAGCGCCGCAGCTCCTCGTTGATCTGCCGGTAGTCTTCGAGCGGGTCGCGCCCATCGACCCCGGCCGCATCGACGACATGAATCAGCAGGCGCGTACGCTCGACGTGGCGCAGGAAGTCAAAGCCCAGGCCAACGCCTCGATGCGCGCCCTCGATCAGGCCAGGGATATCGGCGGCGACGAAGCTATAGTCGCCGATCCCGATCACGCCAAGATTTGGCTGGAGGGTCGTAAAGGGGTAGGAGCCAATCTTGGGGCGCGCCGCGCTGATGATCGACAGCAGGGTCGATTTCCCGGCGTTGGGGAAGCCAATTAGGCCGACGTCGGCAAGCAGCTTTAGCTCCAGATCGATCTCATAGGCTTCGCCCGGCTGGCCAAGCTCGGCGATCCGCGGCACCTGGTGGGTAGAGGTTGCAAAGTGGACATTGCCGAGACCGCCCTTGCCGCCACGCGCCGCCAGCAGGCGCATACCAGGCGCAGCCAGATCGACCTCGTAGATCTCGCCGTCGATCGTGGTGCGCGCGACCGTCCCAGGCGGCACGCGCACGATCAGATCCTGCCCATCGCGGCCGTGTTTGCGCGAGCCGCCGCCATTACCGCCGCGGCTGGCTTTGAAGCGGCGCTGCTCGCGGAAGGGCAGCAATGTATTAAGATGCTGGTCGGCAAGGAGATAGATATGCCCGCCGCGCCCGCCATCGCCGCCATCGGGGCCACCACGCGGCACATGCGCCTCACGGCGAAAGCTCGCCGAGCCATCGCCGCCGTCGCCGGCCTGGACCATAATTTGAGCGCGATCGTAAAATTCACCAGCCATCAGTTACGTTCTTTTTACTAATACGTGCATAAATACAGAATTTCATTCCCCGGGGAGGTCTGGAGAGGTCCTTCGGCCCCCCTCCAGACCTCCCCTTTGGTTTGGGTTTGAGGCGGCCGGGTGCCCACACCGAGAGGGTACCCGGCGTCGCCCCCAAACCCCCAAACTCTAGCAGCTTTCAGACCACCAATACTATGAAAGACCGCCAGCCGAACGCAAAAAAGCGCCAGCGATGAGCGCACGCGCCCCCGCTGGCACTTATTTTCGATATTCCGAGCATACCAAACCACTGCGGCTTCCGACGGGGACGGAAGAAGGCCCGCTCAACAATCGGCTAAAGATGCCTTATATCGCTGGGCACAGATGATTTAGACTTTCTCAGCCTTCTCAGCCTTCTCAGCCTTCTCGGCCTTTGGATCCGCCTCGTCGTCGCGCACGGCCTTCTTGAATTCTTTGATACTACCGCCCAGCGCACTCGCAACACCCGAGATCCGGCTGGCGCCAAACAACAGCACAACGATTACCAGAATGATCAGTAGCTCTGGTACACCGAGGTTCATGATCGTGCTCCTTTACGCATCCCGGTTATGCCCGACATTTCACGGGTGCATAGCCGCTGCGTAGAACTATGCGCATACGCGTGTGGGCTGCGGATAATCTGTAGGCTGTATTATACCGCAGGCAGAGGACCTGTCAATTGAATAGGATGAGGATTAGCTAAGTTCGAGATAATCGGCGATTCGCTCACGCAACGTTGTCGCGCTGCCAAGCAGCATCGCATCGGCGGCGGCGCGCCGATAGAACAGCTGGGGGTTGGCCTCGGCCGTGAAGCCAAAACCGCCGTGGAGCTGAATTGCCTCAGCTGCCATCTCGCGGTAGACCTCGGCCGCCTGGGCCTTGGCGAACAGCGCCGCGTGGCCGAACTCCTGGCCCTGATCGATCAGCCAGGCGGCGTGGTAGACCAGCAGCCGCGCGCCGTCTATCCGCGTCAGCAGCGCGGCGAGGCGAAAGTTGAGCGCCTGGAAGCGCAGCAGCGGCTGGCCGAACTGGGTTCGCTCGCGGCTGTAGCGCAGCGTCAGATCGAAGACGCGCTGAGCAGCGCCAACCATGCGCGCCGCCAACCCCACACGTGCGCGGTCGAGCGCCTGTTCCAGCACGACAGCCGCATCGCCGGCGAGCAGTTCGCCTTCGCCCGCCGCCACGCCATTGAAAACAACCCTGAAGAACTGGCCGCCACTGATCTCACTGCGCCGCTCGACGGTCTGGCCAGTGCTGTTCGCGGCCAACAGGAACAGCGCCACCCGGCCGGCTAGATCGGCCGCCACCAGCAGCGCATCGGCATGGCGCGCGTACTCAACGAAGCACGCTTCGCCTTGGAGCCGCCAGCCGGCGCCATCGGGCACGCCTTGCAGCGGCGCTGCGCGCGGGTCGCTCGCCCGATCGTCGACAAGCGCGACGATCGCCGTGCCATTGGCGATCCGCCGCAGCCAGGTCGCGCGCAGCGCGTCATCGCCGAGCTGCGCGATCAGGTACGGCGCCACCAGACAGGTCCACAGAAACGGACCAGGGTAGAGCGCGCCGCCGATCGCCTCACACAGCAGCGCGGCCTCGACGAAAGCGCCGTCGAGGCCGCCATATGCTTCGGGGACCAGCAGGCCCAGCGCGCCGAGGTCGGCCAAGCCGGCCCACAAGGCTGTATCATGGCCCGTGCCAGCCTCCAACTCGCGCACATGCTCGAGCGGGCATCGCTCGGCGAAGAAGCGTGCGAAGGTCGATTGGAGCAGCTTTTGCTGGTCGTCGAGGCGAATGTCCATCACGGCCTTCCGCTTCTTATTGCCCGCCAAGCTACGCGAAGTAACGCGAAGGATGTTTCTGACACTTCACATGCTTATCTTCGCGCATCTTCGCGTGCCTTCGCAGGAATAACTGATCTCTGCATTGATTGCTTATCTTTTGGTGGGGGTTCGGCGGCGACGCCGTTCCCCCTCTGGGTGTGGGCACCCGGCCGCCCCCGAACCCCCACCACTGGCTCACAAGCGTAGGTAAGGAAGGGCTGCGCCCTTCCTGAATGCCTTTTCTGGTCGTCGTACTGGCGGCAAGGCCGCCAGTACGACGACCAGAAAAATCTGATCTGCGGGCGGCCTCGTGCCCTCTGGGCGTCGCCCCCAGACTCCCACTTGAATAGAACCATACCTACCCTTGTGAGCCCACCTGGGGAGGTGTGGAGGGGGCACCCAGAGATACCGGGGCCCCTCCACACTTCCCCAGCGAAGGTATCAGTTGTTTGTGCACAGATCGGTACACGGCACAGGTCGCGCAGCTAGTCGCGCCGTACGCCAAAGATGCGCAGCAAGAAGATGAACAGGTTGATGAAGTCGAGGTACAGTATCAGCGCGCCTAGAACCGCGATGCGCCCGGCCGAGGTTTCGTCGCTTACCTGCGCCGCCAAACGCTTCATCTTCTGAGTATCCCACGCCGTGAGTGCCACGAAGATCAGTACGCCGGCGTAGGTCAGTATCCAGTACAGCCCCGCGCTGCGCAGGAAGATGTTCACAATCGAGGCGATCAACAGGCCAATCAGCGCCATTATCGCGATATTGCCAACGGTCGACAGGTCGCGCTTGGTGGTATAACCGTACAAACTCATAGCGCCGAATGTTCCTGCGGTCACCAAGAACGTGGACGCAATCGAGGCTTGGGTGTAGGCCAAGAAAATCGCCGACAGCGTCAAACCGTTCAGCGCCGCATACCCTATAAAGATGGCTGTTGCAGTTGCTGGGCTCAGACGGTTAATGCCAGCGCTCAGGCCAACCACCGCGATAATCTCCACGATGAACAGCCCAAAGAATATGAGCGGGTTGCCGAAAATCAGGCTACTCAGCGCTGTTGAGCCAGCCACGAATGAGGCAACCGCAGCGGTCACCAATAAGCCCGCCGTCATCCACGCATATACTCGGCTCATTACCCCGTTGCGTAGTGCGGTCGTTTGAGCACTCGTGTAGGGTAAGTATGACATCTTGTTTCTCCTTATGTGTATGTCAGACTATACATAATAGACGCATTTTGTCTGCACATTGTTGCTACCGCCGAATCAGCCCCAACACTGGTGTCGCTTTGGCTTCAGGGAAGATAGAGACGGAAACGCAGCGGCTCTCGGTGCCCTCCTTTGTGCAGCGGTTGAATTTGCTTACATCCAGGCGTAGACCTGGCTGATGATGCTGCTCTGGCGCAGCTGAGCGTCGGCACTCACGACAGGAGTGGGCATATAGGACATGGTATTCGCCTCCTTCAGGTGTTGGAGCCATATTCTACCATGATGGAGCGCTTGCTGCACTGAATGCAGCGCGGGTTCTTGGCGCATCCCCTGCCAACAGGCTGACCAGCAAGACCGCCGAGAGCGCTATCAAGATCGGAGCGCGCGGTGAACCATTCGAACCACGAACTGGATGTTCCATGATCGATACTCCAATGTTTTGCAAAAATAAAGATCCATGGAATATGGACACAGCTACTCTATGCGTGCCTCCCGGCAACTCTGCACGCCCGAAGCATCGAAGTGTCCATCGCCCGACCTGGCGACGACCATGGCCCTCGGGATGTTGGCCCAGTAGACGATATCGCCGGTCAGCCGCCCTTGGTTGCGCCTGAGCACCACATAATCGACGCACCAGCCGGCGGATATGCCGCGCTGCTTCGCGGCCTGGTCGACGGTCAGCGCGCGCG
>DATFXE010000728.1:0-2821 GCA_035258585.1 Roseiflexaceae bacterium
TGGCCGGCGCGGTAGCACCAGGCGCGCGGATCGCCGTCTACTTCGCCCCGAATACCGACGACGGCTTCCTGAACGCGATCAAGACCGCTATTCACGACGACCTGCGCAAGCCGTCGGTGATCTCGATCAGTTGGGGGGCGCCAGAGAGCGGGCCGCCCAACGTCGCCTGGACTGCGCAGGCAATGCAGGCATTCGACCAGGCATTCCAGGACGCTGCCACACTGGGCGTGACGATCTGCTGCTCCTCCGGCGACAATGGCTCCTCCGACGGCGTGAATGACGGCAAGGCCCATGTCGATTTTCCGGCCGCCAGCCCATTCGTGCTGGCCTGTGGCGGCACACACCTGGAAGCGAACGGTACGGCAATCGCCCAGGAAGTGGTGTGGAACGACGGCGCGAGCGGCGGCGCGACCGGCGGCGGCATCAGCGATGTCTTTGCGCTGCCGAGCTACCAAAGCGACGCCAACATCCCGCCGTCGGCCAACCCAGGCCGCCATGTCGGGCGCGGCGTGCCCGATGTCGCCGGCGACGCCGACCCAGCGACGGGCTACCAGGTGCTCGTCGACGGCCAAGCGTCGATATTCGGGGGAACCAGCGCGGTCTCGCCGCTCTACGCCGGCCTGATCGCGCTGATCAACCAGTCGTTGGGCAAACCAGCCGGCTTTGTAAACCCCCTGCTCTACGGGCAGGCGCGCGCCGCCGGCGCGGTCCACGATATTACCAGCGGCGACAACGGCGCCTATCTTGCGAGAGCCGGATGGGACGCCTGCACCGGCCTGGGCAGCATCGATGGGAATAGGCTGCTGCACGCGCTAGGCGGATAATAGTTAGGACTTACGCAGTTGGCGTTTTAGCGCGGGCGCGAGGGCCGCAGGCCCCGAGAACCTTCTTTTTCCACCCACCTGTGGCGGCAAAGCCGCCACAGGTGGGTGGAAAAAGAAAGGGGTTCTTTGGAGGGCAAAGCCCTCCAAACCTCCCAACCGCGTAACTCCTACTGATCTCTGCATTGGTTGCTTATCTTTTGGTGGGGGTGCGGGGGCGGCTTCGCCGCCTCCCGCACCCCCACCGTTAGGGAGGTCTGGAGGGGGCACCCAGAGGGTACCCGGGCCCCTCCAGACCTCCCCAATCAAGACATCAGGTACTTGTGCAGAGATCAGTAATTGACCGTTGGATCAGTCAAACATACGGCCATTTGGCGGAGGTATCCGATCATTCGGCAGTGTATAGTAAAGCTGTACGACTGGCGTGACCTTTTGTCAACGCCACCTGGACAACTTTCTACGCTGGGGATGATCAATATGCTGCAAGAAGTAGCGCAAACACCTACCAGAGCTGTTTCGACGCCGGCTGGCATCTGGAGCCGAACACAGCGCAGCTTGACGATCGGATTGATTCTGACCGTCTCGGGCGCCGCCTTCGAGGCGCTGGCCGTCGCTACGACACTCCCGGCGACGATCCGCGATCTTGGCGGGCTGGCTCTGTACGGGTGGGCGTTCAGCGCTTTTATGCTGAGCAACCTGATCGGCATCACCGTCGCAGGCGCCGAGGCCGACCGCCAAGGGCCGGCCCGGCCGTTCGTAGCCGGGATAGCGGCCTTCGTGACGGGACTGATCGTGGTCGGGCTGGCGCCCTCCATGATCGTGGTCATTCTGGGCCGCGCGATCCAGGGCTTTGGCGCCGGAGTGATCTCCTCGGTGGCCTACATCGGGATCGGTCGCGGCTACCCCGAGGAGGCCAAGGCGCGCATGCTGGCGGTGCTTTCCAGCGCCTGGGTGGTGCCAGGGCTGATTGGCCCGGCGCTGGCCGGGCTGATATCCGACCTGGCCGGCTGGCGCTGGGTGTTTCTGGGTCTGGTGCCATTCCTGGTGATCGGGGCGACCCTGACGCTGCCCGCGCTGCGGCAGCTATCTGGCGGCCACGATGCGCCACGCAACTGGAAAGCATATTTCGACGCACTGCGCCTTTCGGCTGGCGCCGGGCTGGCGCTGGCAGGGTTGAGCCTGTCGGCGCAGCCGCTGTTCGCGCTGGTGCTGTTCGTGGCCGGCGCAGCGATCGGCGTGCCGGCGCTGCTGCGGTTGCTGCCGGCGGGGACCCTGCGCGCCGCGCCGGGCCTGCCGGCCGCGATCGCCGCGCATGGTCTGCTCAACCTGGCGTTCTTCGGCGTGGATGCATTTGTGCCGCTGGCGCTGACCAATGTGCGCGGCCAGATCGCCAGCGTAGCCGGAATCGCGCTGACCACCGCAACGGTCGGCTGGACCACCGGCGCATGGGTCCAGGCGCATCTGGCGTCGCGCCGCGGCCGGCGCGGGCTGGAAATAGCTGGCCTGGCATTGATCGCGCTTGGCATCCTGGGTGTGACCGCCACGCTGGCGCCGAGCGTGCCGGTACCGCTTGCATTACTCGCCTGGGGTGTAGCTGGCCTCGGCATGGGGCTGGCGTTTTCCACCAACTCATTGGTCGTGTTGGAGGCCGCACAGCCAGGCCAGGAGGGCGCCGCCTCGGCCGCGCTTCAGCTTGCCAACGTTCTGGGTATCGCGGTCGGCGCTGGCATCGGGGGCGCGATCATTGGGAACGCCGGCACAAGCGTGTCGCGGTCCAGCATCATCGTTCAGAACATCCTAATGATTAGCGTCCTGCTGCTGACTACTCTGGCGGCCAGCCGGCTGCCGAACCGCCCATCCCATCATAAGGAAGTGTAAGAAGCGCCATCACAGGACAGCCACGACATGTGGTACACTATCGGTCGCTTTGGCAAACAGGTATCAGGAAAGGTTTTTACAGATGCGACGTATAGTGTGGTGTATCGCGCTTCTTGCGCTGG
>DATFXE010000729.1:0-3752 GCA_035258585.1 Roseiflexaceae bacterium
TTCATCGCGTCCATGGGATGGTTATTCCTTCTTCGTACGAGCGCATGTGACACAGGCACAAAAGATTACTCACTGATAGCATAGCACTTACGCGGCGGGAGGTTTGGAGGGCCTGCGGCCCTCCAAGAACCCCTTTTCTCGGAGAGGTTGCATCTCTCCCAAGCCCTCACCGCGTAAGTGCTGTCACTGAGTCGCAAGCACGTCACAAAGGACAGTATCAGGGTGTGGGCACATCGTCCAACTCGCCCAGTGTCTTGAAGCACAAGACACTGGGCGAGTTCAGATTGAACCTCCCTTAGGAGCAAAAGGAGTCCAACATGCGAGGGCTACTGGAACAAACCGCCGAGCAGGCGATCACTTATCTTGAAGGCTTGGGCGCACGGGGCGTCGCTCCCACACAAGACGCCGTCGCGCGGCTCGATGTATTCGATCAGCCCCTGCCCGAGGGGCCAGCCGACCCCCAGGCCGTTGTTCGGCTGCTCCATGAGATCGGCTCACCAGCGACGATGGCGATGGCCGGGCCGCGCTTCTTCGGCTTCGTGATCGGTGGCGCGCTGCCCATCGCGCTGGCCGCCAACTGGCTGGCTACGGCCTGGGATCAGAACAGCGCGTTTTACAAGGTTACGCCCGCAACGGCGGCCCTGGAACAGATCGCCCTGCGCTGGCTGGTCGATCTGCTGGGCCTGCCGCAGGGCTGCGGCGGCGCGTTTGTGACCGGAGCGACCATGGCGAATTTCACCGCGCTGGCGGCTGCGCGCCACACGTTGCTCACGCGGGCCGGCTGGAACGTCGAGGCCGACGGCCTGTTCGGCGCGCCGCCGATCACCGTCGTCGCCTCCTCCGAGGCGCATCCAACACTGTTCAAGGCGCTCGGCCTGCTGGGGCTGGGCCGCAACCGGGTGGTGCGCCTGCCGGTGGACGAGCAGGGATGTCTGCGTCCCGACGCATTGCCAGACCTGACTGGGCCCACGATCGTTTGCGTCCAGGCGGGGAACATCAACACCGGGGCGTTCGACCCGTTTGTAGAGGTCTGCGCCCGCGCGCACGACGCGGGCGCCTGGGTGCATGTCGATGGCGCGTTCGGGCTGTGGGCCGCCGCCGCTCCGTCGCGCATCTTCCTGACGGCCGGCATGACCGATGCGGACTCCTGGGCGACCGATGCGCACAAATGGCTGAATGTGCCCTACGACAGTGGCCTTGCATTCGTGCGCGACGCCGCGGCGCTGCGTGCGGCGATGGCCGTCACCGCCGAGTATCTGCCGACGGTGAGCGAACAGCGCAACCCCTCGGACTATACGCCCGAGCTGTCGCGGCGGGCGCGTGGCGTCGAGGTCTGGGCGGCGCTCTATTCGCTCGGTCGCGCTGGGTTGGGCAACCTAATCGAGCGCACCTGCCGCCACGCCCGGCGCTTCGCCGAGGGGCTTGCGGCAGCTGGCTACCAGGTGCTCAATGACGTGGTGCTCAACCAGGTGCTGGTATCGTTCGGCGACGCCGAGATGACCAACCGCGTGATCGCCGCGATTCAGGCCGACGGTACCTGCTGGTGTGGCGGAACGATCTGGCAGGGGCGGACGGCCATGCGAATCAGCGTCTCGTCGTGGGCGACGACCGACGAGGATGTGGAGCGCAGCCTGGCGGCGATGCTGCGGATCGCCGCGCGATTCAGCAACCCTGCGTAGCTGGATGTGACCAGGGGCTCGTCAAGAAATACTGATCTCTGCATTGATTGCGTATCTTTTCATGAGTCATCCCGTATTTAACACGGTGGCTGCGAGGGTGTGGGAATGCGCCGCAGCGCATTCCCACACCCTCGCAGCCACAAAATAAAGTGCTCGGAGGTGGTCGCTAAAGGCCGCTGCGCGGCCTTTAGCGACCACCTCCGAGCAGCAGATAGGAAAACTGCGTCCGCAACGATATGAGACCTGCTGCATCACAATGCCAAAAATCCCATTGTAAAATTCGGGATGACTCATGCCTGCGCTTACAAGTGTAGGTATGGTTATATCAAAGTGGGGTCTGGGGGCGACGCCGGGTACCCTCTGGGTGTGGGCACCCGGCCGCCCGCAGACCAGAAAAGGCATCAGGAAGGGCTGTGCCCTTCCTGATGCCTTTGTGAGCCTTCGCTGGGGAGGTATTAGTTGTTTGAGTAGAGGACCAGCGACAGCGCGCCCGTCACGATCAGCGCCACGGCCCACATGAGGTCGAGGTTGACCCAGGCGCGCCGCAGGATCGCCAGACCGACCTTCTCATAGACTACCAGTGCGATCGCTCCCATCACCAGGAACATTGCGGCCGTGTGGACCGCCACGGCCGCAATCTCGGCTGTCGGCGCGGCCACTGCGCCCGCCATCTGCATGTGGGCGGCATGTCCTGCATGGTCAGCCATATCGTGGGCCGCATGCGCGACCCCGCTGGGCAGCCGCAGCAGCACCGGCAGCAGCATCAACCCAGCGCCGTGGGCGGTCGCCATTAGCAACGACCAGGCGGTCAGGTCGCGGAAGTTCACCCGCATCCCCACCCAGCGTGGATGCGACATGGGCGCCAGCAGCTTGTAGAGCCCAAAGATCACCAGCGCAATGGCGCCGATGAGGCGCAGCACACCGAGATCAACCAGCGCCTGGGCCGCGCCGAGCAGCGCTACCACGGCGGCTACCGACATGGCGTGTCCCAAGGCGATCGGCGCGAAGGCGCGTAGCACCGCCGCGCGGCGGCGCTCTTGCAGACCCAGCGCGACCGCGAACAGCCAGCCCATCGCCGGGTTGATCCCATGATAGGCGCCTAACAGCGCCAGCGTCAGCCAGGGCCAAAGATCTTTCATTGCACTATCTCCCTGTGCATGACAAGATGACAAGATGACAAGATGAAGGGGTCAATGGTCATCTTGTCATCTTGTCATCTTGTCTCTTGTCTCTAGCTCGGGTAGCAGAACGAGTCTGACGAGGAGTCGCCGCCCTCCAGGCGGATCTGGTGCGGCCGCTCGGCGCCGAAGTCGACGAAGAAGTTCTCATTGAACTGCATCCCGCCCGCCGCGTTGGCGTCGATCTGCACCGCCCAGCCGCGGATGCCCTCTGGGTAGAACTGTGCGTCCCAGGAGGCGTAGAGCGAGTTGGTCAGGTAAACCCGCCGGCCGTCGCGGCTGATCTCGACCATCTGCGGCCCGCCGTTCAGTGGCGCGTCGGCCTTCGGGTGCGCAGCCTTGCGCACGATCCCGCCGATGTGCAGCGAGCCAGTCTGCTTGGGGTTGAATGGGTCGCTGACGTCGTACTGCAGCAGCTCGCCCGTGCCCCAACACGACATATACAAGAACTTGTCGTCGAGCGAGAGGTTGATGTCGGTGCAGAGCGGCGGCACGGCGCCGAAGCCCTTGAGCATGGGCGGCAGCAGATCCGGGTTGGCTGGCTCGGCCGGCACCTCGATCACTTTGCGGATCGCCCATGTGCCCTTGTCGCGGTACCACAGCCAGACCGAGGCCGAGAGGTCCTTCAAGCTGGTGACGACGCCGACGAAGCCGTAATTCTTGTTCGGGTCGTGGGCCGGCCGCAGCTCCAGCACCATCTGGTGCTCCTTACCGAGATCGAGCGCCGTCGTGTGCTTGCGACTGCGGAGATTCCACACATGCAGCTGATGGCCGTAGCCTGCTGCCAGCAGAATCTCGGGGTTCAGGCCGTTCTCGACCATATTGGGCGTGCCCCACTCGCTGGTGATCATGGTGTCGCTGCCCAGGTGCCACCAGAAATCGTAGGCCAGTTGTT
>DATFXE010000730.1:0-4125 GCA_035258585.1 Roseiflexaceae bacterium
ATGACGAAGGCACGACTCAACATTGGCGTGGTCGGCCTCGGCCGTATGGGCCGGTTGTACGCGCATGCGCTGGCCAGCCAGGTGAGCGGCGCCGCGCTCTATGCGGTGGCCGAGCCGGATGCGCTGGCACGCGCCGCCGGCCTGACCGATCTCTCCGCGCCGCATGTCCTGGCCGATGTTCACGATCTGCTTGCGCTACCCGAGCTGGACGCGCTGGTGATCGCGACGCCGACCAGCACCCACAGCGCGCTGGTGATCGCCGCCGCGGCTGTTAGCAAGCCGATCTTCTGTGAGAAGCCGCTCGCGCTGACCCTTGCGGACACCCATGCTGCGCTCGATGCCGTGCGGCGTGCGGGCGTGCCGCTGCAGGTAGGCTTTATGCGCCGCTTCGATCTGGCCTATCAGCGCGCGATGGCGTTGATCGCCGACGGGCGAATCGGTACGCCGACAACCTTCAAATCGATCGGTCGCGACCCATTCTGCCCGCGGCCGGAGTACGCCGACCCGGCCCACAGCGGCGGGCTGATCGTCGATATGGCCATCCACGATTTCGACCTGGCGCGCTGGCTGGTGGGCAGCGAGGTCGAGCGCGTCTCGGCCGAGGGCGCGACGCTGGTCTGCGATGAGCTGCGGGCGGTTGGCGATATCGATAACGCGGTGATCAATCTGCGCTTCGTGAGCGGTGCGATCGGCAATGTCGAAGTCAGCCGCAACGCCTTCTATGGCTACGATATTCGCACCGAGGTGCTTGGCTCCGAGGGCGCGGTCACGATCGGCGCGCATGGCCACACACCCGTGCTGTTGCTGACGCGTGCGGGCGGGCAGCACGACTTGATGCCATACCTGATGGAGCGCTTTGGCGATGCGTATCGCGCGCAGATCCAGCACTTCGTCGATTGCCTGCGCGAAGACAGGACACCATCAGTCGGTGGGAACGACGGCCTGGCGGCGCTGGAGATCGCGGTGGCGGCGACACGAGCGTATCAGGAGGGGCGAGCGGTGGTGGTGGATGAGGTGCGCTCCAGTCGGCAGTAAAGGAAGGAAGCATGAAACAGTATGACATCGCCAACCTAATCGTCCATCCCGGCGGCGCCGCCGACCCGGATGTGATCGTGGAGGTGACGCCTGAGCTGGCTGGTTGGGACTACATTCACTTCCAGGTGCGTCGCCTCCAGCCTGGGCAGAGCTGGAGCTTCTCCACCGGCGAGTACGAGCTGGCGCTGGTGGCGCTGAGCGGCAGCGCCGCTGTCGAGTCCAACCTGGGCAACTGGCCGCGCGTCGGCGAACGCAAAGATGTCTTTTCCGGCCCGCCTTCGGCGCTGTACTTGCCGCGGCGCACCACTCTGGCGGCGACGGCCGCGACCGCCTGCGAATTCGCGGTCGCCTGGGCGGCCACCGACCGTGACGACGCGCCCAAACTGATCCGGCCGGCCGATATCACGGTCGAGATTCGCGGCGGCGACAATGCCACGCGCCAGATCAACAGCATCATCCCGCCGGGCTTTCCATGCCGGCGCCTGGTGCTGGTCGAGGTTTACACCCCCGGTGGCAGCTGGTCGAGCTACCCGCCGCACAAGCACGACATCCACAAGACCGACGCCGCAGGCAATGTGCTGGAGGCCGACCTGGAGGAGATTTATTACTACAAGCTCGACCGGCCCGAGGGTTACGCTTTCCAGCGCATCTACACCGACCCCGAATCGCCGCTGCACCGCGCCGGCTACCCGATCGACGCCGTGGTGCTGGCGCGCAACAACGACGCCGTGATCGTGCCCGAGGGCTACCACCCGGTCTCCAGCCCGCCCGGGTATACCACCTACTACCTGAACGTGCTGGCCGGCAGCGCTCAGTCGCTGGCCAATAGCGACGACCCGCAGTACGCCTGGGTCAAGGACAGCTACAAGACGAAAGACCCGCGTGTGCCGATCTATACCCTTGAACGTTAGAACGTTGAAACGTTAAAACGTTCTAACGTTCTAACAGAACATTCGGAGTAGAAATGACGACAAAGACCTATGATCTGCTGGCGATCGGTCGCTCTTCGATCGATCTGTACTCGAATGACATTGGCGCGCCGTTCGAGCAGATCACCAGCTTCGCCGCCTATGTCGGCGGCTGCCCGACCAACATCAGCGTAGGCGCGCGGCGGTTGGGCCTGAACGCGGCGCTGCTGACGGCGCTGGGCGAGGACCAGGTCGGCAACTTCATCCTGCACTTTCTGCGCAACGAGGGCGTCGAGACGCGCTTCATCCCGCGCAAGCCCGGCCGGCGCTCCAGCGCGGTGCTGCTGGGGATCGAGCCTCCCGACCGCTTTCCGCTGACCTACTATCGCGACAACTGCGCCGACATCGAGCTGACGATCGACGACGTGCTGGCGTCGCCGATCGCCGAGAGCCGCGCGCTGCTGATCAGCGGCACCGGGCTCAGCAAGGAGCCCAGCCGCAGCGCCACGTTGTTTGCGGCTGAGCTGGCGCGCCAGGCCGGCGTTCCGGTGGCGCTGGATATCGACTTCCGGCCCGATCAGTGGCACGACCCGCGCGCCTTTGGCGTCACGCTGCGCGCGGCCATGCGCCTGGTCGACATCGTGATCGGCACCGAGGACGAGATCAACGCCGCCATGCTCACCGACACGGGCAAGATCAGCCTGACCCACTCGCAGATCTCCGACACGCGTGTGCAGGGCGATGTAGATGCGGCGATAGACGCGCTGCTGGCGCTGGGGCCAAAGGTGCTGCTGCAGAAGCGCGGCGGCGAGGGCGCGCGGGTTCACCTGGTGGAGGGAGCCAATGAGCGCACCGAGAGCACAGAGCAAAACGACACAGCAGATAAACAAATCTCTCCAACCTCTGCACCCTCTGTGTCCTCTGTGGCAAACATCCGCCGGATCGACGCGCCGGGCTTCCCGGTCGAAGTCGCCAACATCCTCGGGGCGGGCGACGCCTTCGCGGCCGGGGCGCTATATGGCTTCGTACAGGGCTGGGATTGGTACAAGGCTGCGCGGCTGGGCAATGCCTGCGGCGCGATCGTGGTCACGCGGCACGGCTGCGCCAACTTCATGCCCACCTACGACGAGGTGATGGCGTTTGTCGAGGGCCGCGGCGGATTCTAACTGCTCGCTTCACAGCAGAACTTACCCGGTTACACTACAGACTCATTGTTGCCTGCGGCAGCACGCTACTATCCATCTCTTCTGTTATTCGTTTTTCGCTCGCAGAGTGAAAAACGAATAACAATAGGAGTTACACAGTTGGGAGGTTTGGAGGGCGAAGCCCTCCAAAGAAGGTTCTCGGGTGCCACAGGCCCCGCGCCCGCTCTAAAAGGCCAACTGCGTAAGTCCTAAACAAATTGAACATAAAGTACCGCTGTGAATCACGATATCTAGGTCACGCGTAAGCCCTGTCAACGGGGGTAGGCCAATGGATAATCTGAATCGAATCATCGATCGGATGCGCGCCAACTCAGCCGCGATCGCCGCGCTTTGCCGCGATGTCGGCGACGCTCAGATGCGCTGGAAGCCCGCGGCCGAGGACTGGTCGCTGCTCGAAGTGGTCAATCATCTCTACGACGAAGAGCGCGAGGACTTTCGCACCCGCGTCGACTATGTGCTGCACCGGCCGGGCGAGCAGGCGCCGCCGATCGATCCAGAGGGATGGGTGACGGCGCGCGGCTACAACGCACGCGACCCGCGCGAGTCGCTCGAGGCATTCCTGCGCGAGCGCGACGCCTCGCTGGAGTGGCTGCGCAGCCTGCGCGACCCGAACTGCGATGCTGCCTATCAGGCGCCATGGGGCGTACTGCACGCCGGCGACCTACTGGTCGCCTGGCTGGCGCACGACCACCTGCACCTGCGGCAGCTCAACGAGCTGCACTACGCCTATCATGCACAGCAGGCCGCACCCTATTCGGTTGAGTACGCCGGCGATTGGTGATCGATTGGCTGCGTTGGATCTTAATGAACACGAGTGATGCGATGGCCCTCTCAAGCGCCTTTTCGCCTGCGGCAGCAAGGTACTTACCATTTATCTGTTTTTCTTTTTTTCGCTCGCAGAGCGAAAAAAAGAAAAACAAAAGAAGAAAAAGTACCGCTGCGAATCACGACATCTGGGCCACCGCCTAAGTCCTGTG
>DATFXE010000731.1:0-3395 GCA_035258585.1 Roseiflexaceae bacterium
CCATCGGCGCCGTTGGGGTCGCCGGTCGGGCGATTGTGGCCGCCCGCGACAGAGACAGCTGTGATCCTGGGCTTGTGGATCCCAAGCCCGGCGAAGTACGCCCGCAGGTCGGATGCGCGGTAGCCGCCGCCCAACTCGATGATCGCGATGCACTGGCCGGCGCCGGTGGCCGTGCTGGGAAAATCATACAGGCGCGCGATCTGTGTCGGCTTGAACGAGCTAGTGACGTTGGCTGTGAATATGGGGCCGCCGTCGGTTGGCAGGCGCCGGAAGTGCGGCCTGGCCACCGGGCGATCGTCCAGCCCAAAGACCCCCACGACGATACCATCGAGATCGGCGGGCACGTTGACATGGCCGGTGCGCCCGCGATACGTGCCGCCCTCATACAGGTATTGTTGCAGCTCGACCCCGAACGCGGCGCTGAAGTCGGCGATGGTGCCCGACAGCCGGATGGTGCGCCCGGCCAGGTTCACCTCGACGACGTCCAAATGATGATCATGGGCAAAAGCCTCGACCTTCGCCAGATCCTCGGGCGCTGCGCCGTGAGTTTGCTCGAACTCTTTGCGGCTCATGTAGCGGCGTTGGTTCGGCAGGCTAGCGCTAAGTGCGTCGGGCGCGGCGAGCGCTTGGCTCGGGCGCACTAGCACGGTCACCTCGATCCGCGCCTGCGGGTCGGCAGGCCCGATCGCGCGAGCGCCGGGCAGCGGCGCGCGCAGGCTGCCGGGAACAGGGATGAGTTTCTGGTTGCTCACAGTTCATTCTCCTTTGGCTATTTCGTGGGATTCATCTGAACCAATCGGTGCTCGTGCAGGTCGAGCGTGAAGCTGTCGATCAGTATGGCCGGCGCCCGCCATGGCTCGTGCGGTCGTGCCACGGCAAAGTACTCGCCACGCAAGAACTGCGGCGCGATCGTTAGGCGCATGAAGCCGTGCCGGTTGTCACAGAAGCTCTCCAGCGTCACGTCGCCGCCAGGCAGCGAGTAGGGCAGTGGCAAGTCGCTTCCATCGGGCTGCTTCGCGACGTAGTGCAGGTGCCAGTAGCCGCCCGCCCCGGCTACGATATAGGGCACCTGGCGCCTATTCGCCGTGCGGGTGAAGCGCTGGTAGTTATGCACGTGGCCGGCCAACACAATATCGGCCATGCGCCCGGCGTCGTCGAATGCTTTGTCAAGCGTTTCCTGCATGTAGATACTGCCGCTGTGCTCGGTATCGGCCGAATAGCACGGGTGGTGCGCCGCCACGATCAGCGCCTTGTCGGCTGGCGCGGCGCGCAGCTCGTTGGCAAACCAGGCGAGCTGCTGATCGTCGAACTGCCCGCCCTCTGGCACGTTGGAATAGAGACCGACGAATGTCGCGAAGGGAGCTGCCAGCGTCCAGTAGACATTCGGCTGAGTCATCGCATCGCGACTGATCTCGCCGGCGTCGGGTGTGATGCGCGCCTCGGCGGCGCAGAAATTATTGACAAATGCAGCCAGCGATGCGGCGCCGCCAGGGATGACGTCGCCGTCGTGATTGCCCGGGATGGCCAGGATCGGCGCGGAGTAGTGGCTGTAGGGATCGTAGAACTGGTCGAAGTAGTTGCCGGCCTCACCGTAGAAGTAGACCACATCGCCCAGATGATAGAAGAACGCCGGTTGCGCCGCGCCGCTTGTGTCAAACTGCGCCTCCTGGTCCATGGCTACGATCTGCTGTGGGACAGGAAATTTGACGCCACCCGTATCGCCGGCGATCTGCACCACGAGCTGCCCTGCCGCCTTGATCGCCGCGATGCGATCGGCTGGCAGAAGGCGATCGAGCGCGATGCGGAAGGGTGGCGACCCACTGGGCGCCGGCAGTGGCTGAAACTGCTGGTTGCCGCGCGGCTGCTGCCTGATGGCGAACTGAAGATTGCCCGGCTTCGGGCGTGCTTCGGCGAACCGTCTGTGGATTGGTGCCTGGGACATACTGACCTCCTGTGGCTAAACGTAGAAGATCAATCCGGGCTGCGGCAGGATGTGGACACTCGCGCAGCCTAGCAGACGCTGGTAAGTGGGAGATGAGGCGTGGCTTAGCCGATACTAAAGATCTGCTACGCAGGAGGCGGGTCAGGAGGTGATGGGTCAGGCATTTTTCAGCATGTATTTATTGCTGCCGATGATTCTTTCCAGCATCATCGGGGCGAATAGTATCGTTGGCGAGAAGAGCGCTACAGTCTCGCGAAGGTAATAGCTCCTTCTTTGCGAGACTGTAGCGAGACTGCATGCGGTTAAAATGCGGAAGCTATGCTACGGTACGATCACCTGGAAGTCGTCGCTGGCCGTCTTGCCCGCATTGTCGGTCACGGTCAGCCGCACGGTGTACGGGCCAGCCTGCGGGAAGTATTTCAGATAGTCATTCGGCTCCAGCGACACGTTCCCGCTTGACCCTTCCTTGATCGTCTGGCCGACCACTGTCTCGGCGCCGGATGGCGCTTTCTCGATCGTCCATTTGTAATCCGAGATGTTGCCGGCTGACTTGGTGGCGTCCAAGATCAGCGCCTCGCCCTGCTTGATCGTGGTATCGTCGGCCACAGCGCTGAGTGAGCCGGCCGCGTTGGCGGCAGCGGTCGCGGCGTCCGGGCTCGTCACTGCGGTGGCGGCCTGGTTGACGGCTTCGCCAATTGCAGCAGCGTTGGTCGGGTTGGCCAACGCCGTAGCGGCCTGGTTGGCGGCGTCGCCAATTGCGGCAGCAGTGGTTGGCTCAAGCACTGCCGTAGCCGCCTGGTC
The DNA here is from genome assembly GCA_035258585.1 of Roseiflexaceae bacterium. Lineage (GTDB taxonomy): Bacteria > Chloroflexota > Chloroflexia > Chloroflexales > Roseiflexaceae > DATFXE01. The sequence continues at coordinate 2,744 of DATFXE010000731.1, forward strand.
GGCCGCCGCGCTGATGGTCGGGTTGGCCGCGGCGGTGCCGGCCTGGTTGGCTGCATCATTCACTGTCGTCGGCATGCCGCAGGCGCCAAGCGCTAATGCGCTGGCCAGCAGTATGCCTGGCAGTATCTTACGCATGATATTGTCCTCCTCGTCTCTCTCAGCCAGCCTCTTCAGCTGGTGTGTGAGGGAGTACAGCAAGAACAGGACCATGTAGCGTGACAAGGTGACATTTCACCTTGTCGCTGCGTCTTTCTTCTCTGTGTTATACTCATTTCAACGAACTGAAGCACTGGATATGTTATCGTGGCCTACCGCAATAAAACACGTCACTCATCGCATCGTCCGGTCCCTACCGAGAAGCTGCTTCAGTCGTTGTTGGGCCTCTATCGCCTACTGCGCACGCCATTGCCGATCGACGAATTGCTTCAGACAATTCTCGATACCGCGCTCGACTGCATCCCCGGCGCACAGCGTGGCAGCCTGATGGTGCGTGAGGGCGACGCTATGTGCTATCGCGCCACCGCGGGCTACGATCTCGAAATGCTCAGGCCTGTACGTTTCCCCGTAGCCCAGCTGCTCAAGCTGCTGCCGGCTGGCGAGCGATCTGCGCAAGTCGAGGGCTACCAGGAATGGGACGCAACATATCTCGACG
>DATFXE010000732.1:0-11879 GCA_035258585.1 Roseiflexaceae bacterium
ACCGATGGCGCCCTGCAAACATCCGCCGGGCCGTTGGTTGGAACGACCAACGGCTTGAACTTCGCCGGGGTTGGCCAGGGCGATTATGGGTTTAGCGACCAATACGCTCCGCCCGACACCAATGGCGCCGTCGGGGCCACGCAATATGTGCAGTGGGTCAACACCTATTTCGCGGTATTCAATAAGACCACGGGCGCAATTGCCGCGGGCTTTCCCAAGCCAGGTAACGCCGTATGGTCAGGTTTTGGCGGTGGTTGCCAGAACAACAACGACGGCGATCCGATCGTTCAATACGACAAGCTCACCAACCGCTGGATTTTGACCCAGTTCTCAGTCTCCACCACACCCTACCTTCAGTGTGTGGCTGTGTCAACAACGTCGGATGCGACCGGCACCTACAATCGCTATGCGTTTAGCTACGGTAACACACAATTCAACGATTACCCCAAATTGGGCGTATGGCCGGATGGGTATTACATCAGCTACAATATCTTCAATAACGCCCAGACCTTCGCCGGCAGCAAAGTCTGCGCCTTCGATCGCACCAAGATGCTCGCCGGCGATCCGACGGCCACCCAGCAATGCTTCCAGCTGAGCACCAGCTACGGCGGCTTGCTTCCTTCTGATCTCGATGGTACTACCGCGCCCCCAGCTGGCTCGCCGAACTTCTTTATGAACTTCGGCGCCAACTCGCTCAACTTGTGGAAGTTCCACGTCGATTTTGCAAACTCGGCCAACACGACCTTTACAGGACCGACCAACATTCCGGTGGCTGCGTTTAATGCAGCCTGCTCGGGTGGTGGGGCTTGTATCTCACAGCCATCCACCTCGAACAATCTGGACTCGCTGGCCGATCGCTTGATGTACCGCCTGGCCTACCGGAACCGCGCCGGTGTCGAATCGCTGCTGGTCAACCATTCGGTTACGGTTGGCAGAAAACGAACTGGTATCACCAGCGTGCGCTGGTACGAGATACGCACGCCTAACGGAACGCCGACTGTTTTCCAGCAGAGCACGCTCGGCACGAGCGATGGTATTCATCGCTGGATGGGCAGCATTGCCATGGATAAACAAGGCAACATCGCGCTTGGTTACAGCGCCTCAAGCGGAACTGTCAGACCGAGCATCCGTTACACTGGACGGCTTGTCACCGATGCTTTGGGCACAATGCAGACCGAGAACATCATCCAGGCTGGTAGTGGATCTCAAACCGGCACTCTGCACCGCTGGGGTGATTACAGCGCCATGACGGTCGATCCGGTGGACGATTGCACCTTCTGGTACACAAATGAGTACCTGAAAGCCAGTGGCACATTCAACTGGAGCACGCGTATCGCCTCGTTTAAGTTCCCTGGCTGCCAGTAGCCGGCACGCCCGCAAGCCGACGGCGCGATATAACCATTTCCGCATGCATTGGGTCCGAACGAACATGGACGAACGCGGACAATTAGCTTTTGTCCGCGTTCGTCCGCGTCCCCTGATCTCTGTCGTGAATAGCTTCCGCCGTTTACGGGTCACTCGCTCGGCGCGGCGCGGGCGGCGCGCGCCGGGGTGGGCACGCGCCAGTGTAACCCGATCAGCCCGGCCAGGCCAATCGTCATCAGCGTGAGGAACAGCGTGTTGTAGCCGGCCCGCTCGGCTAATAGCCCGGCCAACAGCGGGCCAAAAGCCGCAATTGGCGCCAGCGCGGCGTTCGCCACACCGATATAGGTCGGCCGCTCGGCCGGCGTGCTGAAGGCGAAGATGATGGTGAAGCCCGACAGCTGATAGCCAGCCTGTGCTATGCCGACCAGCGCGAAGATCGGGAAGAACCAGGCCGCCGACGGCGCGACAACCGCCAGCAGCAGCGCCAGCAGCCCGATCGCGGTCGCAAGCTCCAGCACCTGTTTGTGGCCCCAACGGTCGGCCAGCGCGCCCGATCCGATATGGCTAAGCGCCTGCGCCGCCAGCAGCACCGTCGTGAAGACGCCGATCTCTGCGTCGCTCAGCTGAAAGCGCTCGAGCGCGGCGGCGGTCACAAAGCTGTGGCCGACCAGGCCAAGCGAGACCCCGGCGCGGCTGAACAGGTAGCGCCGGAAACCGTGATCGCGGCGCAGCAGCGGCCCGATCCCGCTCAGAAATGCCAGCATTGGTTGGCGCGGCGCTGGCTTCTGCGGCGGCTCGACCGTGGACGCCAGAAAGATGTATGACAGGATCATCGCGCCAAAGCCGATCAGCGCGAGCATGCCGACGCTCTGCGGAAACGGCTGGGTGGCTAGAATTAGGCTGGCCACGCCTGCCCCGGCCACGCCCAGCACGCCGCCCAGCCCGAACTGCAAGCCAAAGAAAGTGCCCCAGCGGCGCTCGGGAATGATACGCGCGATGAAATCCTGCCAGGCGATGCTCACGAAGCCGCCGCTGAAGCTGTAGATCGCGTAGAGTACAAAGAAGATCGCCAGCATAGAGCTGGCTGGCAAACCCGGCCAGAACAACAGCAGCAACCCCAGCAGCAGAAACGGCAGCCGCTCGCCGATCGTGACCGTCAGAATCAGCGGCTTGCGGCGCGCCAGGCTGGCCGTCAGCGGCGCCATGAACAGCGCCGGCAGCACCGCGCCGACCTGCGTGAGCGTCGGGATCAGGCCCTGGAGCCAGCGCTCGCTCGACAGCCGGCTGACGAACAGCGGCAGCACAGTATAGCGCGATACCATGCTGATCGCGAACACGAACGCCACGCCATCCAGAATGTTCAGCCAGAAGTTGCGCCTGGCGTAGCGCTTCAGCAGTCTGTCGGCCGATTCCGGTTCCATGGGCGGCTCCATCTTGCTCGTCCCGCACGTTTCCCCGGCAGGCGCCTATCTTACCACAGGCGAGTATCATCCTATGAGGCCTGGCGCCGCGGGCGAAAGGCCCGTTCGGCGGGTTGGCGGCTCCATCGAAAGGCCGAGAGATCTGGAGCCGAAGATTCAGAATCGAGCCTGTTGTTTCTTTTCGCTCAAAAGAATGATACTGCCGGCAAACTCGCCAGGTGGGGGTGCGGGGGCCGCTGGCCCCCGAGACGTTTCTGTTTTGCACCTGGTTCGGGCGGCAAAGCCGCCCGAACCAGGTGCAAAACCAAATGCATCTTGGAGGGCAAAGCCCTCCAAACCTCCCATCTGAGTAAGCCAGCAATATCAAGAATGTGGAGAGGGTGAATGAAGTTCATCGATACATTGAATCTACACTGGCATTCGTTGCATTGCCGTGCAGATCATCTGCTTACTTCACATACCGTTCCGCCACCACCGCCGGCATGTCCGGGACCTGCGCTTGCTTGACGGCGTATGTGAAGACGATGTATTCGGCGTGCGCCCAGGCCAGCGGCGTAGCCGACCCAGTGCCTGTGCCGTCCAGGAACACCTGTTCCGGCAGCATGCCCCCTGCGTTGGCCATGGAGGACATGACCGGCAGATACCAGCTGGCGGGGTGCTCCGATCGGCTCTGCGCCACCTCGTAGACGCTGTGCTCGCCGATCAGCAGCGGCCAGGGGTTGCCGTGGCCAGCGGGCGCGTCGCCCAGCTTGGCCTCGCCGTAACCGTCGTGGGAGTAGCGGTAGTAGACATCGCCCTTGGGCATCTTGGCTTCGAGCGTCGCATCCGTCACCTCCAGCGTGGCCAGGATGCGCGGGTCGTTCGGGCTGCGAACCCCCAGCCGTACCAGTTCCAGGAAGCTCTGATCGACTATCTCGCGCTGATCGTAGCTGCCGCCGCCGTTGGCGATCGTCAGCGGCGCGGCGCTGTTCGGGTCGCCCTGGGTGATCCGCAGGTAATAGCTGCCTTTGCCGAGCGGCCCGTTGGTTGTGAGGGTCCACTTTTCGATATTGGCGTTCCACTCGTCGGCCTTCGCCAGGTATTGCGCGGCGCTGGCGCTGTCGCCGGCCGCTTTCGCCAGGTCGGCGGCGCAGACGAGCGCGGCGATCTCGGCCGCCAGCGTCGCCGGCGAGTAGCCGCCAGCCTCCTCCCAGCGCTCCTGCTGCGTCTTCGGGCCGACTCGGGCGATAAAATCGGCTGCGGGCTTGACCAAGCTGGCGTAGCGGTCGGCGGCCTTGAGCTGCCAAGCCAGCAAGATCGGCGTGGCGGTCTGGTCGAGCTGGCCGCCGTCGGCGTGTGGCTTGCCATCGGGGAAGGCGGTCTGCGGGAAGCTGCCATCCTGGAGCTGGAGCTTGTCGTCTATGAAGGCCAGGCTGTCGCGGGCGGCCTGCTGGTCGCCCGCCAGGCGCAGGGCGGTGACGGTATGGTATAAATCGCGCGCCGAAACGTAGCGGTAGCCGCGTGCGAGCGGATCGTCGTCGCTCGTGTGCTGCCCCCACGGGATCGCCAGCGAGGCCACGAATGCACCATAGTTCGTCTTATCCTCGAGGGTCTTCAGCACCGCCAGACTCTCGTCGTAGAGCGGCAGGTTGGGGTAGGGGTGGTCCAGCTTGTCGAGGTAGCCGGCCCAGCCCTGCACATATGCCCGCGAGACAGCCGCGAAGGAGCGCTTGAGGCTGGCCGCTGCGGCGTCCCGCGCCGCGGCCTGGCGCTTGCCGAAGCCGAGCGCGATGGTAGTCGCGCCGCTTACGGGCAGCTCCGCGCCGATCGTCAGCCGGCCTGGAATGCTGGTCGAGGTGTAGGTCGCATCGACTTTGTAATCTTTGAGGTCGGTCGCGATGTCGTTCTTGCCGGTGTAGCCGGTGGTCAGCAGTGCCGGCGGCGGGTCGGTCGCCAGGGCGGTGTAGACTCCAGCCTGCTCATCCCACGCCTCCGCGACGCCGCCCTCGATCCGGCTCAGGTCGCCGGCGCCGCTCTGGCCGATCCGCGGGACGTAGCTCAGATACAGGCGATAGTCCTCCGGCCGGCCTTGCAGCGCCTGAAATGCAACGGTGAACAGAATGGCGTTCGCCTGTGGATCGGCCACGATCTCCTTCGTCACAGCCCAGCGCCCGCCTTTATCGGTTGATGTCACCCGGTAGGCGGGGGTGCGCCCGTCCAGCCGCTCGATCTTGTAGGTCGCATCGCTCGTCTCGTCGGCCAGGAAGCTCTTTCCATCGCTGACCAGTACGCCGATCGATTTGATGTTCGCCTGTGAGACATCGGGGAACAGCCCTTCGGTGATCGCGCCGTTGGTGATGCCGAACCAGACCCGTGAAGGATTGGCGTCGCCGGCTGGCCCATCGTAGGTAAAAGCCGTGCCGACGCCCTGCTTGTTGCCGGGCATCCAGACGTCTGTATCGATCGGCCGATCCGGGGCGGCGCCTGCCGGCAGGAGCGTGGTCGTCGGCTGCGGCGCGGCCGGCGCGGCGGTTGGCCGAGGCGTGGGGGCGAGCGTCGGCGCGGGCGGTGTGGTTGGAATGGCACTCTCGGGCAGGCTGCACCCACCCAGCATGGCCGCCAGCAGCAGCGCCGCAAGATATCGCGTTGGTCGTAGCATGGGTCTTCCTTGATCTATCGCAAGCTGTCGATACCAGAGTATACGATAGAACAAAGAAGAGAGGATCCGTCCGATGCAAGGCAGGGCGCCAGCACCTAGAAATCGAGCGAGACATTGAGGAAAGTCGCGCTGAGCGCCTGATCGAGCGCCATGGCTTAACAGTAGTGGAAAATGGTCATATCATTGCCGAGGGCAGCAGTGAGTCATGAAGGGTCACTTGATTGATCAAGTGACCGCCGATGAAATGCGCAACCAGATCTACTGGCTAGAAGCATTCAAATAACTCGCTATGCAGCGTCACTCTCCAGAGTAACCCCGCGCAGCGCCGGCATCTCAATTGTGGCAGCCTCATGAGAATTGGGCTCGTCGACCCAGACGATTCGCTGGTCGAGTAGATCGCGCAGCAGCGTGATCTGGCCGTCGAAAGGCGGATCGTAGTACGCGTGCGACCACTGATTGGCGCCGGCAGGGTATTGGCTCGGGCGCGCGGCCGGCTGGTAGCGCAGCGCATAGCCGCCGATGCGCGCCAGCATGGCCGTCGCGAAGGCGCGCGGCAGCTCGATCTCCAGGGCCGCCATGCCACTTCGCGCGTCGCACCCGCCGATAGTAAGCAGCAGGTCTCCTTCGTCGTCGCAGCGGATGGTCGCGTGGCGCGGCGCGATGCCTGGCCCGCTCAGCACGACATCGTTGTCGGGCGCGCTGCCGATGTGTAGCACGCCCGCGCGCAGCGGGATAGCATGGCGGCGGCCGTCTGGGTCAGTAATGAGTATATAAGAAGCGGTCATGGCGCGTCTCCGTGCAAGTTGAGCGAGCAGATTGGTTGGGAAATCTTTGCGATCGCCAACTGATGGCGTCGATCCATAATCTAAACGACAGACGAGCTTGTTTTAGTACACCACCTGACAGCAATCTGAGGATCTGATGATACGACAGCATACACAAGGCATCGAAAGCGGTCCGAAAGCGCCCGCATCGCCGGGCAAAAAATAAGGTACACTAGAAGCAGACGTTCTCGCATTCGAGAGGCGAACTATGCTGCGGCTATCCCGGATTATCGCCATTAGCTATATCGCAATCTGCCTGCTCGCGTTGGCGCTCACAGCGCTGTTCGGCCCGCTCGGCTACGCGCCGTTTCCACTGATTCCCGCCCGCGCCCGCCCGCCGATCGTCGTCACTCTCTGGTATAGCACCGAGAAGAGAGAATGGCTGGAGGCGTCCAAGGCAGCCTTCGAGCAGACCAACCCGACCTACGGCGGCAGGCCGATCCAGGTTGAGCTCAAGGGCCTTGGCTCGCCCGAGATCGCCCAGCGTGTGGCTAGAGAGGATTGGCGTGGCGAGACGCCGCCGACCGCGATCAGTCCGGCCAGCGATATATGGCTGACAATGCTCAACGTGCCTGTGTCTGAGGCGCCACAGCCGTTGGTGCTCAGCCCGCTGGTCGTGGTCGGCTGGGCGGATCGTGCGAAAGTGCTGTGGCCAAATGGCCCGAAGAACTTCTGGCACGATCTGCACGACGCGCTGGTGAATCAGGGCGGCTGGAAGGCGCTCGGCGGCAGCGAAAGCTGGGGGCCGGTCAAGTTTGGCCATACTTCGCCACTCACGTCCAATAGCGGCGCGCAGACGCTGATTCTGCTGGCGTACGCCTTCCATAGCAAGAGCAGCGGGCTGACAACCGCCGACATCAACGATCCAGGCTTCATAACGTGGCTTCAGGGGATCGAAGGTAGTGTGGCCAGCTTTGGCGACAGCACCGGCACATTCATGAACGACATCGTCACCAAAGGGCCGAGCCAATATGATTTTGGCGTGGTCTACGAGAATCTGGCGCTCCAAAACATGGATGCTGCCCAGCAACGCCAGGGCCAGCCGCTGCGGATCTACTACCCGCCGGCGACTCTGCTCAGCGACCATCCGTTCGCCGCGCTCGATGGCGCATGGATTAAGCCGGAGCAGCGCGCCGCCGCGCTGGTGTTCCGCGATTTCCTGCGATCGAACACGAGCCAGAAGCTGGCATTGCGCTATGGCTTTCGCCCGGTCGATCCAAATGTCGCGATCACGGTTGATGAAGATGGCAATCCCTTCAAGAAATACGCGCCAAATGGCGTCCAGATCGACATCGCGAGCCAGGCCGAAACTCCATCAGCTCAAGTGTTAGGCGGCCTGCTGGAGATGTGGAAGAATCAGGTAAAGCGGTGACGGGTGATGAGGCCAGTAAGCAGTCGGCAGTAGGCAGGATTCCGACCACCGACGACCGACCACCGACGATTGCCGACCGCATACTGCCGACTGCCGACTGCCGACTGCGATATACTCAGGAGTTTTTGTATGACCAACGTCGATCCCGCCTATGGCTTCGCCGCGCGTCGCCCGCTTGCGCTGCTGGTGTTGGCGCTCGCAATTGCCGCCGGAATGACGATCGCACTCTGGCTGCTGCCACTGGGCCTGCTTGCCTATGTTGGGGTCGTCTTTCTATCGGCGCGCGCACCCGAGCTGCTGGCGCTGTCGGAGCGCCCGGCCCGGCCGCGGCTGTCGAGCCAGACGTTTCGTGCACAGCTCAGCGCGATCGAGCGCACCCAGCAGGAGATCGGCCGCAGCGCCGCGCAGGCCGAAGGCGCGCTAGGCCGGCTGCTCGCGCCGATCGGCGAACAGGCGCGCGAGCTCGTGACGGAGGCCTACACGTTATGCGACAAGGGCCAGATCATCGAGGGCTATTTGGCAAGCAGCAACCAGCGCGCTCTCCAGGATCAGATCAACGCGCTCGATGCGCGCATGGCCGCGACGCGGGATGACTACACGCGCCAGCAGATGCAGGAGACGCGCCAGGCGCTCGTCGACCGGCAACACAACGCGCGCGACCTGGAGACATATATCGGCCGCATTCTGGCCCAACTCCAGAATATCTCGGCCAACCTCGACAATGTACTGGCCGAGACAGTGCGCCTGCGCACCGCCGATGCCGCCAGCGCTGATACTGCCACCAACCAGGTTGCCCAGCGCCTGAGCGATCTCAAGGCCGATATGGATGCGTTCCAGCGAGTGCTCGATACGGCGCTTACTCAGACCGGGTCGCCCTAATAATCGTGTATACTCCTTCGCGGCCTCACTATTGGCGCGCTGGCGGCCGACCATGAGCTAAGCTCTGAGCTGAAAGTCAAGCTGGAGGCGCGGCATTTCAACTTCTACTATGGGGCATTCCAAGCCCTCGACGACATCTCGCTCGCCATACGCGATCGCTCTATCACCGCCATCATCGGTCCATCCGGCTGCGGTAAATCCACCCTGCTGCGCGCCATCAACGGTATGCACGACCAAACCCCTTCCGTGCGCCCATGGCCAATTGCTCCTCGACGGCGACAATATCTACGACCTGGCCACCGACCCGGTGCTGCTGCGCCGCCGCGTCGGTATGGTCTTCCAGCGCCCCAACCCCTTCGCCAAGTCGATCTTCGCCAATGTCGCCTATGGCCTCTCCCTTGCCGGCTGGCGCAATCGCACGGCGATCGCCGAGCGGGTCGAGCAGGTGCTGCGGCAGGCCGCGCTGTGGGACGAGGTCAAGGATCGGCTGAATGCCTCGGCTTGGGGCTTGTCGGGCGGGTATCGGATGCGATGGCGTTCATGTTGATGGAGCCACAGACGCGGGCGGGGCAGCTGATCGAGTATGGGCCGACCGCGCAGATCTTCACCCAGCCGGCAGACCGCCGCACCGAGGACTATATCAGCGGGCGCTTCGGCTAGACTTCAACAGATTGAAGGGATTAAAAACGGATTTAGCGGGGATTTGAACTTCCGCTAAATCCGCTTGGAGTCCGCTTTATCCGTTGATGGGTCTCCATTTTAATCGAGCAACTCGGCGAACTCGCGAGCCATGCCTTCGCCGTAGTGCTCGATCAGCAGGCGGCGAGTTTCTCCTCGCATCCGCCGGTAGGCCTCACGCGCCATGCGGCTATCCAGCACAGCGACACGGCGCTGGGTTTCGCTGAGATTGGCCTCTGTGATTGCGCTTTCGAGCGCGGCGCAGGCCTGTTCGACCTCGTGCAGTCGATCCCTGACGAACGCTGGCCCCACCGACAACGCGGCCTGAAGCCGCCGCAAGTCGGCCAGCAGTTCGGATGGCGAGCTGTCGGCCTCGGCGCCGCCACGTGAAAGCAGCTGCACTTCGGGCGCATCCTCGCCACCGTAATGCTCGGCCAGCTGCCGGACGATCCGCTTATAGAGGCGCCGCCCCGCGATCTCGCTTTCCCAACGCCGCGCCAGAGCCCCGCGCCAGGCTGCGACTGCCTGCTCGCTCCTGGTGGCGCTGATCTCGAGCTCGTGATGGGTTGGCCGGTGCAGGGCAAGTATATCATCCGCAAAGGGCAGCTCGCCGCGCAGTTGCTCCAGCGTGGCGATCAGGCGCTGCGATTCTGCAAGAGCATCGGTAGGGGTGGCGGGTGTGGTCATAACCGGGGTCTCCCTCAATCCATCGGTTTTGTGAACATCATAATAGCCCTCCAAACCACGTCCGTCTATAGTACTTGTGTCGCGTCCGGTAGTGGGACGGATCGATGGGGATGCTGTTTCTCAAAATAGTATGCTGTTCGGTGCAGACGAGCTTGAATCTGGCATGCATTTGGCTGCCTTGACGCTCGTTGTTGCCTGTGCATATAATGATACACAACTTACGCATTGGCATGAAAGGGCAGAAGATATGGCTCTTTCTAGTAGCACACCCGCTGTGCCCCCGCCGGTCGCCGCGACGGTCCATATCTACCGCGGCCTGATGGACCGCGGCACCACATGGCGGCAGCGGATCGACAACCCGACCAACTGGGCGATCGTGTCCATAGGTACGACCGTCAGCTTTGCGCTGAGCGATGACACACATTCGCACGCGGTGCTGCTGCTCGTCATGTTGTTTGGGCTCAGCTTCCTAGTGATCGAGGCCCGCCGCACACGCTACTACGATCTGTGGAGCAGCTGGCTGCGGCTGCTCGAAACCGAATACCTGGCGCCGATCCTGCAAGATAATTGTGTTACGGCCAGCGACACGTGGCAAGAGTTGATCGTGCGCGATCTTGGCTACCCACATTTCAAAGCTACGCTTTGGCGTATGATCCAGCGCCGTCTGCGCGACCACTATATGGCGATCTATCTCTTTCTGTTGTTCTCCTGGCTGCTGAAGCTGCTCCAGCCAGGTGGAGAGCCGAGCGCGTGCGATACGTTTGCCTGCCATGCCAGTGTTGGTCCGCTTCCAGGGGAGTTGGTGCTTGGCCTGGTGGGCTGCTTTTACCTTGTTCTGATTGTGTTTACGCTGTTGGGCTACCACCGCCGTGATCCGAGCGTCGAGGTGCTCTCGCGCGAGCGCACGCTCCAGAAGCTTGTCTCGCCTTTACAGCAGCCAGTCAACCGGCGCCCATGGCACCACGAGCCGCCAGCCTACCCGTTCGGTGAGGAGGACGATCGGCCCGTTGAAGACTGATCGGCTTTCGAGCCACCACCGACAATCTAGAATGTCTTCCTTTGCCGACGCTTCACGTTTTGCGTTTTTCGTTTATTTGCTATGAACGGCTTCCTGGCGCTGATCTTGACAGGTCACGTCCCCTATCTGCGCGCCGCCGGACGCGAGCCGGAAGGCGAAGACCTGCTGCATGAGACGATTGCCGACGCGCTGGTGCCAACGCTCAATGCGCTGTACGATCTCCGCGACATGCGGATGCGGCCGGTTGTGGCGCTGGCCTATTCGCCGGTGCTGCTGGAGCAGCTGGCCGACAGCGTCGTACAGAAGCATTTCGTGATCTGGATGGAGCGCCGCCTGGCGCGCCTGGAGCAGGACGCGGCGCGCTGGGAAGCCGAAGACCAGGCGCACAACGCCTACCTCGCGCGCTTCTACATGCAATGGGGCCGCGGCATTCTGGAAAGCTTCATTGGCCGTTACGGCCGCAACCTGACCGCTGCCCTGCGCGAGCTGTGCGCCGACGGCATGGCCGAGCCCTTAGCCGGCGCGGCAACGCACGCCTACCTGCCGCTGCTGGGCCGCTCCGAATCGCTGCGCGCACAGCTGGATGTCGGCGCGCTAGCGGTGACGCGACTGCTGGGAGTGCGCCCGCGCGGCCTGTGGCTGCCGGAGTGCGGCTACACTCCGGCGCTCGAGACGCTGCTGCGGCCGAGTGGAGCACGCTACCTGATCGTCGATCCGTCGAGCCTGCCGGCCAATACGATCCCGCACCTGCGCCCGCGCTGGCTCGCCGCGCGGCGGCTGGCGGTGCTGGTGCGCGACGTGCCGGCCTCCCAGCAGGTGATGACGCCCGATCTCGGCTACGTCGGCGACCCGCTCTACCGCTCGCCGCGGCGCGACCCACGCTCGGGCCTGGCGCTCTGGCGAGTCGGGTCGAGCGACGCGGCGCCGAATCTCTACGACCCATACGATGCGTTCCGGCGCGCTCAGGAGCATGCGGTCCACTTCAGCAGTTTCGTCG
>DATFXE010000733.1:0-3773 GCA_035258585.1 Roseiflexaceae bacterium
CAGGCGACACCTTCGACCCGCTGACGCTGGCGCGCACCGGCACGGCCGCGCAGATCGTACGGCTGCTGCGCCTGCCCGATGGCGGCGTTCAGCTGCTCTTGCAGGGCCAGGCGCGCATCCAGATCGAGCAACTGCTGTCGACCGACCCCTACTCCATGGCGCGGGTCCGCGTGCTGCGGGCGCCACAAGAGGTGTCGCTGGAGGTCGAAGCGCTGGGGCGCAGCGCGCTGACCGCCTTTCAGCAAATAGTGCAGCTCAACCCATCTTTGCCCGACGAGCTTGGTGTTCTCGCCGCCAATATGCCGACACCTGGCCGCCTGGCCGATCTGATCGCCGCGAACTTGAATCTTACGCCTGGAGATCGACAAGCCGTGCTCGACACGCTTGACCCGGCCGAGCGGCTGCGGCTCATTCTGGGCTACCTGGAGCGCGAGCGCGAGATCCTGGCGATCGGCCAGCGGGCACGCGAGGAGATGTCCAAGAATCAGCGCGAGTATGTGCTGCGCCAGCAGCTCGAGCAGATCCGGCGCGAGCTGGGCGAGACCGACGAGCGCGGCGCCGAGATCGCCGAGTTGAGAAGCCGGCTGGAGGCAGCCAACTTGCCCGAGGAGGCCCGCCGCGAGGCTGAGCGTGAGATCGAACGGCTCTCCCGCATGCCGCCCGGCGCGGCCGAGTATACCGTCGCCCGCACCTACCTGGACTGGCTGCTCGATCTGCCCTGGAACATCAGCACGCCCGACAACCTGGATCTCCGTCTCGCCCGCGTGGTGCTCGACGAGGATCACTACGACCTGCAGGAGATCAAAGACCGCATCATCGAATACCTGGCCGTGCGCAAGCTGCACGCCGAGCAGAGCGATGCGCCATCTCGCGGGCCGATCCTGTGCTTCGTTGGCCCGCCCGGCGTGGGCAAGACTAGCCTGGGCCAGAGTATCGCGCGGGCGCTGGGCCGCAAATTCGTGCGCGTGGCGCTGGGCGGCGTGCGCGATGAGGCCGAGATCCGCGGCTTCCGGCGCACCTACATCGGCGCCCTGCCGGGGCGGATCATCCAGGGCATCAACCGCGCCGGCAGTAACAATCCGGTGCTGATGCTCGACGAGGTCGACAAGCTCAGCGCAGGGCTTCAGGGCGACCCGGCCGCAGCGCTGCTGGAGCTGCTCGACCCCGAGCAGAATCGCATCTTTGTCGACCGCTACCTGGACGTACCCTTCGATATGAGCCGCGTGCTGTTCATCTGCACGGCCAACCAGATCGAGACCATCCCCGGCCCGCTGCTCGACCGCATGGAGCTACTGCGGCTGGCCGGCTACACCGAGGCCGAGAAGCTCATCATCGCGCAGCGCTACCTGATCCCGCGGCAGATCGTGGAGAACGGGCTGGCCCGAGCCGACGAAAGACCAAAGACCAAAGACCAGAGCGGTGCGACGGACAGCACGACACGCCTGGAGGGTGCTGGAGAGTCGCCCGTTACGGCGAGCGATATTCCCGCGAGTAACCGTCTATCGTCCTTGGTCTTTGGTGCTTGGTCTGTCCCAGATCTGACCGATGAAGCGCTGCGGCGCCTTATTCGCGAGTACACCCACGAGGCCGGCGTGCGCGAGTTGGAGCGGCGGATCGGGGCGATCTACCGTAAGATGGCCACGCGACTGGCTCAGGGACAGCCGCTCCCCAAACGCATCGACGGCTCCGACCTGGACGATCTACTCGGGCCGCCGCGCTTCCGCAGCGAGTCGTTGCTGGGTGAGGATGAGGTAGGCCTGGTGACCGGGCTGGCCTGGACGCCGTCTGGTGGCGACGTGTTGTTCGTCGAGGCCAGCGCCGTGCCGGGGAACGGACAGCTCATCCTGACCGGTCAGCTCGGCGACGTCATGCGTGAGTCCGCCCGCGCCGCGCTGACCTACACGCGCGCGCGAGCCAAGACGCTGGGCCTTCCGGTTGATTTCGCCCAAAAACGCGACATCCACATCCACGTGCCGGCCGGTGCGGTGCCCAAGGATGGACCGTCGGCCGGGATCACCATGGCCAGCGCGCTGGTCTCGGCCTTGACAAGCCGGCCGGCCTACAAGCACGTCGCGATGACCGGCGAGATCACGCTGCGCGGCAAGGTGCTACCGATCGGCGGGCTCAAAGAGAAGCTGCTGGCCGCGCAGCGCACCGGGGTGAGGAAGGTCTTGCTGCCGCGTGACAATGCGCCAGATCTGCGCGACGTACCCGAAGAAACCCGATCACAGCTCGAGCTCGTGCTGGTCGAGCATATGGACGAGGTGCTGCCGCACGTGCTGCACCCGCAGGCAGTGGCTGTGGGCGCCAATGGCGACACGCGCTCGGGAGGGTGACGACGCTTTGTCGCTGATGGTATTTCTTGAGGTGAAAGGAGCAAACCGATGATAGCCGAATTAGCTCGGAACTGGTGGGTGCTGGCCATTCGCGGAGTGGCCGCGATCCTGTTTGGAATCGCGGCGTTTGTGTGGCCAGGAATAACCCTTGCGGTGCTAGTGCTCCTGTTCGGCGCCTACGCACTGGTCGATGGGATCTTCGCCGTGGTTGCCGGGGTCTCCGTACGTAAGGAGCAGGAGCGCTGGTGGATGATGGTTCTGGAGGGCCTGGCCGGGATCGTGATCGGCGTGCTTACCTTCCTGTATCCCAACATCACCGCGCTGGTGCTGCTCTATTTTATCGCGGCGTGGTCGATTGTGACCGGCGCCTTTGAGATCGCCGCAGCGATCCGGCTGCGAAGGGAGATCGAGGGCGAGTGGCTGCTGGCCTTGGCCGGTATCGCCTCGTTGATCTTCGGTATTCTCCTGGTGGTGCTGCCCGGCCCGGGCGCGCTCGCGCTGATCTGGCTGATCGGCTCCTACGCGATCGTCTTCGGCGTCCTGATGCTCGTGCTGGCGTTTCGGCTGCGTGGTATGCGCGAGACCATGCGTGAGGCCACGGGCGCGGCGTAGGCATCGTGAGTTATAAGTTGAGGACATCATAATTCAATACGCATCACAGCTCTGCCACTCGCAGGTGCTCGTTCGGGCCCGCTGCGCGGGCCCGAACGAGCACCTGCGAGCGCTTTATTTTTAGGAGTTACGCAGTTGGGAGGTTTGGAGGGCTTTGCCCTCCTAAGAACTCCTCTTTCCGCCCACCCCTGGCGGCTTTGCCGCCAGGGGTGGGCGGAAATGAAGGTTCTCGGGGGCCTGCGGCCCGGGTACCCTCTGGGTGACCCCGCTAAAACGCCAACTGCGTAAGTCCTAATTTTATGGCAGCGAGGGCGTGGGAATGCGCTGCGGCGCATTCCCACGCCCTCGCTGCCACCGTGTTATATAAAGTTATGCGCGCCGCCGAGAACGATAGGACCACACGTTGCGATATCAACGCCTCCGTCAACGCCCGTATGCTGATTGACGACCATTCTCTACGAGATTGCGAAAGGATATGCCCGTGACAGAAACGTACTCACATGCCAGCACGCGGAACTCGAAATTTATCAAGGCTCCGCCCGAAGCGCTCTATCGAGCCTTTACCGATCCCGCAGCTTTGGCTGTCTGGCTTGCACCTGGCGACATGACCGGCGAAGTCCATCGTTTCGACTACCGAGTGGGTGGAGGATATCAGATGTCGCTGTACTATCCCCCATCCGAAACAACCTTGCGCGGCAAGACTAACGATCAGGAAGATCGATATACTGCGCGGTTTGTGGAACTGACGCCACCGAGCAGAATCGTTGAAGCGATAACCTTTGATTCGGATGACCCGGCCTTCTCAGGAGAGATGATCATGGAGGT
>DATFXE010000734.1:0-17735 GCA_035258585.1 Roseiflexaceae bacterium
GAGCCACATCTTCGACCATCACCGCGGCCTTGACGGCGCTACGAGCCGATTTGCCGACCGTGAAGACGCCGTGATTCTTCAGCAGCACCGCCGGAGAATCGCCGATGTGCTCGATCACCTGCTGGCCGATCTCCTCGCCGCCGATCAGCGCGAAGCCCGCGCAGGGGATCGGCCCGCCGAACTCATCCGCCATGGCAGTCAGGCAGACCGGGATGGGCCGGCCGACGGCGGCGAAGGCGGTCGCATACGGCGAGTGAGTGTGTACAATGCCGTTGATATCCGGGCGGTGGCGATAGATGTACAGGTGGCTGGCGGTGTCGGAAGAGGGCTTCAGCGTGCCCTCGAGGATGTCGCCTTCCAGATCGACAACGACGTGATCCTCCGGCCGCAGCTCCTCATACATCACGCCGCTGGGTTTGATCGCCACCAGTCCGGTCTCGGGGTGGCGGGCGCTGATGTTGCCGCCGGTCCAGGTGACCAGGCCGTACTTGGGCAGTTCCAGGTGCAGCTTCCAGAGCTGCTCTTTGAGCTGCTCGAGCATAGTGAATTTCCTTTTTACTGTTCGTCGTTGCGTGGTGCGCCGCGCGCGGCGCACCACGCAACGACGAACAAAAGAAGTAAAGTACCGCTGCAAAACACACTGGTGTGCCAGCGCGAAAGATAGAACGTGTTAATGTGTATCCGCCAGAATCTCCTCTTTCAGATGCTTGAGGCGCTTCATCACGTCGTTGGCGCCACGTCCGAAGTAATCGTGCAGTGTGACATACTCACGGTACAGCTGCGCGTAGATCGCCTGGTTCTGCGGGATCGGGCGGAATGTCTCCTCGCGCAGCCGAGCTACCTGGCGCGCGGCGTCGAAGATTGTGTCGTAGCCGCCGGCCGCATGGCCGGCCGCCACCGCGCCGTGCATGGCCGAGCCGAACGCGCCGCCCTGGCCGGTGCCGGTCAGGCGCAGCGGCCGGCCGGTGACGTCGGCGTAGATCTGCATGAGCAGCTTGTTGCGCTCGGGCAGCCCGCCGGTGGCGACGATCTCGGTGATCGGGATGCCGTTGGCTTCGAAGTTGTCCACGATCACGCGCGTGCCGTAGGCGGTCGACTCGATCAACGCGCGGTAGATCTCCTCCGGCCTGGTGGCCAGCGTCAACCCCAGCAACACGCCGGTCAGATCGGCGTCCACCAGGATGCTGCGGTTGCCGTTCCACCAGTCGAGTGCCAGCAGGCCGCTCTCGCCCGGCCCTAGCCGCGCGGCCTTTTCCTCCAGCAGTTCGTGGGTGGTGATGCCGCGCACCTCGGCTTCGCGCTCGTAGGCGCCCGGCACGCAGTTATCCACAAACCAGGCGAAGCTGTCGCCCACGCACGACTGCCCGGCCTCGAACCCTAGAAAGCCGGGGATAATCCCGTCCTGCACGTAGCCGCAGATGCCGGGCACCTCGCGTTCCTCCGAGCCGACCACCATGTGGCAGTTTGAGGTGCCCATTATGATCACCATGCGCCCCGGCTCGGTGACGCTGGCGGCAGGTACGGCGACGTGCGCATCCACATTGGCGACCGCCACCGCCGTGCCGGGCCGGAGGCCTGTCCATCTGGCTGCCTGCTCGGTCAGGCCGCCGGCCTTCGCGCCGAGCGGCTGGAGCGTGCGCGACAGCTTCTCGTCGACGATATGCTCCATGCGCGGGTCGAGCGCCTTGAAGAAGTCGTCGGGTGGGAAGCCGTCGCGCTTCGACCACATGGCTTTGTAGCCGGCGGTACATTCATTGCGCGTCTCCACACCTGTGAGCTGCCAGACTACCCAGTCCGCCGCTTCGAGCAGCCGGTCGGCCGCGGCGTAGACCGCGGGCGCCTCGTCCAGAATCTGCCAGGCCTTGGGGAAGAACCACTCCGAGCTGATCTTGCCGCCGTAGCGATCCAGCCAGGCTTCGCCGCGCTCACGCGCGATCTGGTTCAGCCTGGTAGCCTCGGGCTGGGCGGCGTGGTGCTTCCAGAGTTTGACCCACGCATGCGGCTTATCGCGCCACTCCGGCAAAAAACACAGCGGCGTGCCGTCGGCCTTGGTGGGCAGCATCGTGCAGGCGGTAAAATCAATGCCCACGCCAATCACATCGGCGGGATCAACGCCGCTCGATGTTAGGACGGCCGGAATGGCGTGCTTGAACACCTCCAGGTAGTCGTTAGGGTCCTGCAAGGCCCAATCCGGCTCCAGGCGAATAGTGGTTCCGGGCAAGCGTTCGTCGATCACGCCGTTGGCATACTGGTGGACCGCGGTGGCGATCTCCTGGCCGTTGGCGACATCTACCAGCACCACGCGCCCAGACTCGGTGCCGAAGTCCACGCCGACGGCATATTTGTTCTTACTCATGGTACATCCTCTCATTACGCATGTGCAGCTGGCTTGTCGAATGCTTATTTGCCTGCGGCAGCGTGGTACTTAATCTCTCGAGCTGTTGTTCGTTTTTTTGCTCGCAGAGCGAAAAACGAACAGCAAAAAGGAGGATAAGGTACCGCTGCGAACACCCTTACATTACGGGCGAGAAAGAGCGCTTTCCCAGTACCAAATCCCTAATCCCCAATCCCTAGCGTGCGCCGAGCAGCAGCTCGACCACCAGCTGATCCAGCTGCTCATAGCGGCGGCCGCGGCCGGCGAGCGTCGCCACGTCGAACGTGCGCGACTTCAGCGCGGCGCTGCTCTCGCTCGAGTAGCCGCCGGCCGCGGTCGGGCCGTCGTAGCCCGTATCGCGCGCGCGCAGCTCGCCGATCAGGTGCTGAATCTCGGCATCCTGCTGGAAGCGGCGGGCTTTTTCCTTCAGGATCAGGTAGGTGCGCATGCAGCCGCGCGCGAAGGCCCATACGCCATCTTCGTCCTCGGTGCGGTAGGCATGGGCGTCGAAGTGGCGCGGGCCGGCGTAGCCGCTCTCTTCCAGCAGCTTGACCAGGAAGAACGCGCGCTTGAGATTCTCGGCTCCGAAGCGAAAGTCCTGATCGTAGCGGCCGATCACCTGGTCGTTCAGGTCGATGTGGAACAGCTTGCCGGCCTCGATCGCCTCGGCCACGGCGTGCACGAAGTTCAGGCCAGCCATGGTCTCGTGGGCGAACTCAGGGTTGAGACCGACCATCTCGGGGTGGTCCAGCGACGAGATGAAGTGCAGCATATGGCCCACGGTTGGCGCATATAGGTCGCCGCGCGGCTCGTTGGGCTTGGGCTCCATCGCGAAGCGCAGGTTGTAGCCCTGATCCTTGACGTAGCTGCACAGGTAGTTGATCGCGTCGCGGAAGTACTTGATCGCTTCACGCGGATCGCGATAGCTGTCGGTCTCGCTGCCTTCGCGGCCGCCCCAAAACACATACGTCTCCGCGCCCAGCTCGACGCCCAGATCGATCGAGCGCATGGTCTTCTGCAGTGCGAAGGCGCGCACCGCCGCATCCGACGACGTGAAGGCGCCGTCGCGGAAGATTGGGTGTGAGAACAGGTTGGTGGTGGCCATGGGCACGACAAGCCCATAGTCCGCCAGCGCCTTCTTGAAGCCGGCCACGATCCGGTCGCGTTCCTGCGGCGTGGCGTCGAAGGGCACCAGGTCGTTGTCGTGCAAATTGACGCCATAGGCGCCCAGCTCGCTCAGCTTTGCGACGATTCGCTCCGGCGGAATCGGCTGCCGCACCGGCTCGCCGAACGGGTCGCGCCCAATGTTGCCGACCGTCCAGAGGCCGAAGGTGAACTTGTCTTCTTTGCGGGGGGTAAATTGCTCAGACATGGCGACACTGCTCCTTCAAATATATTTATCAGATAAAGAATGACATAACAGGCCTGGCGTGATCGCGTCGCGCCAGAATACCACGCAATGCTAGGTCAAGCCAAGCGCTGTGCGAAGCCACATATGATCACTTGGCGCAAGCGGAAGCCGAAGCGCGTCTGCAATTGGAATAAACTTTGTCTCGAGCTCGTACCCGTCGATCTCGCGTACATCGGGCAGATACTGCTGCGCATGGGCGCGGTAGATTATTTGTACGAAATCGGGGTATGGATAGCGATAGTCCGGCGGCATTGGAGTAAGGTGGGCGTAGTGTTTAACGCCGAGCAACTGGAGCTGATCGATCGTCCAGCCGGTCTCTTCGAGCACCTCGCGCATGAGCGTATCGGTCAGCGACTCGCCCGACTCGCGCCGCCCGCCTGGCAGGATATGTGTACCATCGGGGGCGCGCACGAGCATTACGGCGGCGTCGTTCAGCACGATCGCGCGGACCGACGTGACGAAGGCCAGCGGCGGCACCTCGCTGCAGTGGTAGCTCGTGACCTGGAGCCGAAGATCGTCCCAGTGAACGATTTCCTCTGCCTCGGCTCGGTATTTAGCTAGAAAGTCTGCGAGCGACGACATGCGGCTCTCCGCGTTTGTAGCGCTATCTCAGGCCAAGCGTTTCGATAAGATACAGTTTGTCATTTTCGGCCCAGCGCTCGACGATCCGTCCCTGGTGTATCCACAGTATCTCGATGCCGGTGAGCGTGATCTGCTTGCCTGTGGCGGGAACCCCCGTGCCGCGGCTCGCCAGTATGGGTGCCCAGATCGGTCCAGCGGATCACCACCTTGTCGCCCTCGACGACCTGATCGTCGATGAGCACTCGCAGATCAGGGCAGGCGGCCACGAAATCCCGAAGCGTATGTTTGAAATGGTAGGCCCCGCGCGGCTCGCAAGGGTCGGCGCCGTGGTTGATAAGCTGTGGGTCGAAGATATCGTCGAGCGCGTCGAAGTCGCGCCGGTTCACCGCGTCGGCGATGCGTTCATATATAAGCCTGGCATCGGCATTGCAGGCGGCTTGCTTGGACATGTTCCTATCGCCTTGCCAATCCATTCTCGCTATAGTTTAGCCTGAACGCCGAACTGAAAGATCGTCGTCTGGCGGTAGGTTTCGCCGGGGTGGAGCACAGTCGACGGGAAGCGCGGCTGGTTGGGCGAGTCGGGGAAGTGCTGGGTCTCCAGGCACAGGCCGCTGTTACGTGAATAAACTGTTCCGCCCTTGCCGGTCAGGCTGCCGTCGAGCATATTTCCCGAGTAGAACTGGACGCCTGGTGTGGTGGTGTAGACCTCCAGCACGCGCCCGCTATCTGGTTCGTACACGCGGGCGGCGCGGCCAAGCGCCCCAGCCGGTTTATCCATAACCCAGGTATGATCGTAACCCTGGGCGCGGCGTAGCTGCTCATCATCGGCGCCGATCCGCTCGCCGATCGGCGTCGGCCTGGTAAAGTCCATCGGCGTATCCTGGACGGGGCGGAGCTCGCCGAGCGGGATGAAGCTTTCGTCGATCGGCAGAAACCACGTGCCGTGAAGCTGGAGCTGGTGCCCCAGGATACCGCCGCCGGCAAGGTTGAAGTAGGCGTGGTGCGTGAGATTCACCAGCGTGTCGCGATCCGTGGTCGCCGTGTAGTCGATTCGCAGCGCGTCCTGATCCGTGAGCGTGTAGATCACGCGGACGTCGAGGTTGCCGGGGTAGCCCTCTTCGCCGTCGTGGCTCAGGTAGCGCAGCTCCAGGCCTGGTCCCTCGGCCGATCGATGTTCGTGCGTGCTCCAGACCGCACGGTGAAATCCATGCGGCCCGCCGTGCAGATGGTTCCTGCCATCATTGCGCGCGAGCGTGTAGGTGACGCCGTTCAACGTAAATTGGCCGCCGGCGATCCGATTACAGAACCGGCCGATTAGCGCGCCGAAGTAGGGGTGATCGCCCAGGTATGGCGCCAACGTGTCGAAACCGAGCACGACATCGCCGAATACCCCGTTGCGATCGGGCACGCGCAGCGATGTCAGCGTGCCGCCGTAGGACGTGATCGCCGCTTCCAGGCCGTTGGCGTTGGTCAGAGTGTAGCGCTCGACGGCAGCGCCATCGGCGGTTCTCCCAAATGGTTCGGATGTGATCGGCATAGGGAAACTCATTTTCGCTCAGGCAAACTTCTTTCAGCGTCCGCCCCGCATGACAGCGGTCGCAAATGGCAAGTCGCAGCTTTCTATGACGTGCGATATACGACTATGGTGCGCCCAAGAACTTTGTCTCATTGCTACATTATGGTCGAATCACCACTGTTGCCAGCGCGTGCGGTGGGAGCTCGATTCGCCAGGTGTCGCGGCCATCCCGCTGCACGGCAAGCGCGGCCGGCGCCACATGGGTGGGCGCGCTGACACTATTATATGCCCGCGGGCTCTCGGCCGCCAGCACCTCGCAGGCGGCACGTTCCGGCGCGTTGGCGCACAACATGCGCACGCTGGCTGGCTTCTGATAGAAGATTGCGATGCGCAATTCCCAATCGCCAATCCCTAATCGCCGCGCGGAGGGGCGCGCTAGCGATCGAGGCTATACCCGGCAGTTGTCACGACGGTGAAAGATAGCGGCGGCAAGCGCAAGGTGATGCGTCCGTCGCGCACTGGCATGCCGTCAAGCGTCTTCGGCACGATTGTATCCGGCTGGTCGAACGTGTTGGTCGCCTTAGGGTCGGTTCCGGCCAGTTGGTAGATTGCAGAGACCCGCGCTGGCGCCGCGCCTTGCCAGATCAGATCGGTTGTGACAGCCTCGTTCTGGCTGCGATTCACCAGGAACACGGCTCCCTGGTCGTCGGCAGGGTCGTGGCTGGCCGACACGTCGAGCAAGGGCATTGGGCCGAAATCTTTGGTGTCGTACTGCGGCACGATGGTTAGCGGATGGAGCGACAGGCCCGCGGCATGGTTGCTGAACAGCACAAATGGGTAGAAGGTGGTCTGCCGCAGCAGCTTGTCGCTTGTCGTCAGCAGCGGCGAGATGGTGTTCACGATCTGGGCCAGGCAGGCGATATCCAACACATCGCAGCGCCGCAAGAAGACACTCATCCATTGCGCGACCACCAGCGCATCCTCGAGATTGTAGACTTCCTCGCTCAGGTGCGGCGCCTCCTGCCAGGCGCCGCGGCCGGAGCGATCCTTGTACCAGACATTCCACTCATCCCAGGAGAGCAGGACGTTACGCTTGGAGCGGAGCTTGGCCTTCACATAGCGCAACAGCCCGGCCAGCGTGTCCAGGTGTGACTCGAACTGGGCTGAGAGCGCCAGGTAGCTGGCGGTGTCGTTGTCGTAGTTTGTGGCGTAGTAGTGCAGCGCGAGGTAATCCACATGCTCCCAGCATGTCTCCAGAACCACACGATCCCACTCAGGGTATGTCGGCATCATTGTGTTGGATGAGCCGCAGGCCACGAGCTTTAGGTTATGATCCTGCCAGCGCATTACTTTGGCCGCCTCGCGGGCCTTGCGCGCATACTCGTTGGCTTCAAGATGGCCGATCTGCCATGGCCCGTCCATCTCGTTGCCGACGCACCAATACTTCACTGCGTGCGGCTGGCGGTAGCCATGCTTCACCCGCATATCCGCGTAGAATGTGCCGGCCGGCGCGTTGCAATACTCGACCAGCGCGGCGGCTTGGTCGATCGTGCCGGTGCCGAGGTTGACACCAAGCATGGGCTCGATGTTCATGGCCCGGCAGTAGTCGATGAACTCGTTGGTGCCGAACTGGTTGGTCTCGATCGATTGCCAAGCCAGCTCGCGGCGGTGCGGGCGCTGTTCGCGTGGTCCGACGCCATCGCGCCAATCGTAGCCGCTGAGCATGTTGCCGCCGGGGTAGCGCAGGATGCTCAGCCGCATCTCGCGCAACGCTTCCTGGACATCGCGCCGGAAGCCGCGCTCGTCGGCGTGCGGCGAGGCGGGATCGTAGATGCCGCCGTAGACGCAGCGGCCCATATGCTCGGCGAACCCGCCGAACAGCCTCGGCGAGATCGCGCCGATCGTCCGCTCGTTGTCGAGCAAGACGCGCGCGGTGAGCGGACTCTGACTCATGGTATTCCCTCACATATCAGATCGAGAAGACGACAGATGGTCGATAATACTACAAGATCATGCTTGAATTGTCAACTAGTATTCTATAGAATGTGTTGTATAATTCTACTAGAATTTTGTAGAATGAGTTCAAACAGATGAGGCGACTATGAACAAGCGACGGCCGAGCATGCGCGATGTCGCGGATGCCGCAAGTGTTTCAATCTCGGCGGTATCGTTAGTGGTGCGTGGCAAGCCGGGGGTTGCGGCCGAGACGCGCGAGCGTGTCTGGGAGGCGATCGCACAGCTTGGCTATACCGTGGCAGCGCCTGAAAACGGCAAGACATCGACGGTTGGTCTGCTGATCGAACGTAGCTCAATGCCCGTCATTCTGGATATCTTCTACGGCGAGATCATCCGTGGCTTCCAGATGGAAGCGCAGCGGCTGGGCTACCAGGTGCTACTGTATATGTTCGATCACGCCGCCGAGAGCCTGGACAGTCTGCGCACCAGCCTGGCCGGCGAAGTCGACGGCCTGGTCGTGGCCAACGATGGCGATATCACGCCCGAGATGGTGATCCAGCTGGAGGCGCTGCAAGCGCCGCTGGTGCTGGTCGAGAGCTATCTGCCGGGGCAGCAAATTCCCTGCGTGCTGGGCGATAACTTCACCGCCGGCTACGCTGTCATGCAGCATCTGCTCGAGCTTGGCCATCGCTCGATCGCCATTTTGCGTGGCCCGAGCAAGTACAGCAGCCTGACCGATCGGTTGAAAGGCAGCCTGGCGGCAGCGGCCGAGGCCGGCATCCTGGTGCCGCCCGAGTATATGCCACACCCTGTGTCCGGGCATCCCAAGAAGGGCTATGTGCAGATGCAGGAGATTCTGCGATTGGCGAATCGGCCAACCGCGATCGTCGCGATCAGCGACAAGACCGCCTTTGGCGCCATGGAGGCGATCAAGGAGGCCGGCCTGCGCATCCCTGAAGATATCTCAATCGTCAGCATCGACGATGTCAGCGAGAGCGCTTACACCCGCCCGCCGCTGACGAGCGTCCATATCCCGCGCCTGGAGATGGGCATCCTGGCCATGCAGAAATTGCACCGCCTGATCAACGGCGAGCCTGAGGTGGCGGTCAAGAGTGTGGTCTATGCTGATCTGGTGGTGCGAGAGTCCTGTGGCGCGCCACCGAGTATGCAATAATTCCCCCAAACGCTCGTTTATGTTATCGAATGCCCGTCACAGCATGGCTGTGGCGGGCGATTTGTGTCACCGCAGTCTCACCGCAGTCGGGCCGAACTGCTACCGCAGAGTCGCTCTGGTATGCTGCAAACATCGAAACGGCAAGCACTTCAGCCGGCAATGCAGCACTATCAAGGAGACAGCGATGATGACACACAAAGCGACGACGAATACCTCAGCTCATCGAACCCGCAACACACGCAACAGCGTCCGCTCGCAGGCTGCCGACTCGCTCGATCCCATGCAGCTGAGCCTGGTGGCGCTGGCCCGCCGCTGCGCAGCCGAGAGCGATCACTTCTATCACAGCCGCCCCTACGACGCGCGCTTCGCTCACGAACTGTTCCGGCGCGCGCTGGTCGAGCGCGATGAGATCGCCTGGGAGCATGTTTACATTCACTACAGCCCGTTGGTCGAGAGCTGGGTCCGGCGCAGCGGCGCCTTCGCCGGCAGCGGCGAGAGCAGCGAATTCTTTGTCGGCGCGGCGTTCACCAAATTCTGGCGCGCTGTCTCGCCCGAGCGCTTCGCGACCTTCCCGACGCTGGCCGCGCTGCTGTCGTATTTGCAGCTCTGCACGGGCTCGGTGGTGATCGACAGTGTGCGCGCCCAATCCTGGGCTGAGATGGTGGCGGAGGAATCGCTGCCCGCCGATCAGACGCCGCGGCTATCGGCCGACGACGAGGCGCTGGAGCGGGTCAGCCGGGCCGAGTTCTGGCGCTACATCGACGCCCAGCTGAACGACGAGGCCGAGCGTGCGGTAGTGCTGGGTTCGTTCGTGCTGGGGATGAAGCCGAGCGAGATTCGTGACGAGCGGCCGGACCTGTTCGCGAGCGTGGGCGATGTGTATAATGTCAAGCGCAACGTGCTCAGCCGGCTGAGCCGGAACCCCGAGCTGCGCCGGCGCTTGAGCGCGTAAGGCGAGCCGTCAGTAGGCAGTCGGCAGTTCTGACAGCTGACCACTGACAACTCATAACTCACAACTGATTATTGGTGCCTTGTCATTGCGCCGCAGCATCGCCCGGGCCAACCGACCGCGCCAGCCTGTTATCCTCTGCGGAACGTGGATTGCGGCTCGCTCTCGCCTGCATCAGGCGTTTTGAAGCTGCCGCAACCGCCCATGTGGCGGCGACCATAACGACCACGATCGCAGCAAACTGGCCATCCCAGCCTGTGTCGAACATATCGCGGGCCTGGCTCACGATGTAGCTGTTGTTGATCCAGCCCGTCACGGCCCAGAGCGGAAAAATCTCGCGGCTCAAGTAGAAGGCGGCCGGCGACAGCTTGCGGAGCGCGCCGACGCTGTGCGGAATCAGATCCAGGTCGTAGCGAACAAGGACCAGCGTCGCCCAGCCGACCATCAGCGCGGCTAGCGGTGCAGGCAGTATCGGTCGCCAGCGCCGCAGCCGATCGAACAGCAGCGCCAGCCCCAGCATACACCACGGCGCGAGCAGTGTCAGCCGCCGTAGTCCAAACGCGCCGCTGCCATGCCAATCCGGCAGCCATGCGTTATACAGAAAATAGGCCAGCAGCGCGCTGATGAGGGCAATCGTCAGGTAGCGATTGCGTCGCCACAGCAATGGCAGACTGAAAGCGCCGACGAATAGCGCTGGAGTCCACGGCAGCAGGCCATGCAGCGGCGCGAACAGCATATCTACGCCTTTGAATGCTTGCGGAGTGACGAACCCAGAACCCTGTGGAACGGTCAGCAGGGCGCCGTAGATCCGCTGCCAGGCCAGCATCTGTGGGCTGAAGAGCAAGAGCAGCAGCGCCGCCGACGCCGCTCCGCCAGCTAGCAGGCGCGCGAGCTGCGGCCGGCGCTGCTCGGGCGGCGTCTGGAGTGCTGTCACGCACAGCCGCGCGAACGTAAACGCGGGCAGCAACAGCACGATTCCACTGACCCAGTACGTCACTACCATCAGCCCGCCCGCCGCACCCAGCTGGCTCCAGCGCCACACAGTCGGTCGCTCCTCCAGGCGCAGCCATGCCAGCACAAACAGCGTGGCTGTGGCCGCCGAGAGACCATGCGCAAAGCCACCCTCACGCAGCGTGTAGTATAGCAGGTTCGACCCCAGGAACGCCGTGACCACCGCCAGCAGCGCAACCGGCGGCGTCACCCAGCGCCGGCAGATCGAATAGCCCGCAAGCATCACTACCATCCCAGCCAGCGCGCTGCCGAATGTCGTCAGTACGAAGTAGATCGGCGCGTAGCCATCGGCTTGCCATGGTAGACCCAGCGCGCGCGCGCCGAGCACGATCGCGTGCGCCGCGCCGTACAGCGGACTCCACAGCATTGCCGGGCCGATCGAGAAGTAGTTGACGTAGTAGCCGGTGGCGGTTCTGGGCGTCACATGCTCGCCGGGGGTCTTCTGGTCCGGCCAATCCCGGTAGTCATTGCCAAAGTTGAGATCGCCGTCGATTGTGAGCGAGCGCAAATACACATAGTAGCCCATGCCGTCGCTCTTGATCGTCGGCGTGAACGCCAGCGTGACGGTCACGGCGAAGATCGCGACCATCCAGTTGTGTGCGCGCAGATCCGTGTTCGGCCACAGGCGTGGGAAGCGCCGCAGGAGCGTTAGCAAGCCGAGCGCCGCCAGCGCTGTCAGACCAATCGCAAACACGTACGAGGCCAGGCGCAGGCGTGCTTCCGGCACCAGCGGAGCGAGCAGCGCCAGCGCCCCCAACGCCAGGGCAGGCGCGCCGCCGATCATGACCCGCGGCAGGCGCAGCAGCACAGCGCATACGGCCAGCAAAAGCAACCCTATCGGCAGAAATGGCGCCGCCCAGATCTCGCGGGCCAGGCCGAACGCTTGCCTGCCGGGCAAGCTGTCCAGCCTGATCCAATCGAGACCCACGACGATCCCGCGTGGGTCTTTGGAGCGAATCTCCATATCGCTCGCGATGCCGATAGCGATCTCGTGGCTGTCAGGCGCGCGCAGGAGCGTCCGGTACACGCGCGGGCCGGGCGCGAGCGTTACGCCGCCCAGCTTCTGGTCGCCGGCCGAAAGGGTTACGCGGCGTGGCTCGCCCTCGGGCGGAAACATCCGCAGCGCCAGGATCGTCGCTGCGCCGCGCCCGAGCGCCCACAAACGCACCTCGCTGATGCCCTGCGACCAACGAAAGGTCAGGCTAGGGTCGGAAGCGCTGATTTCCGCCTCGTGGAAGTTCAGCGCGGCGCCGTCGTCCGATGGCGTGCCGATATCGATGCGCTGGTGCGCTCGCTCCTGCGATTGCCAGAGCAGGGCGAGGGGAATGGCTATAGTCAGCAGCAGTGCCGAAAGAACTGTTGCGAGGTCGAATCTTCTTATGGCGCGCATAGCTCATGCAATCTCTATGCGCGCCATCATACCACCCGTCGC
Organism: Roseiflexaceae bacterium; assembly: GCA_035258585.1. Lineage (GTDB taxonomy): Bacteria > Chloroflexota > Chloroflexia > Chloroflexales > Roseiflexaceae > DATFXE01. Next base: position 12,406 of record DATFXE010000734.1, read on the forward strand.
CGCTTCTGACCAATCGTTCTCAGAGCGAAAATACCAAGCAACCTACCGAATCACCCCCGGCATATACAGCCGCATTCGGATCGTGTAGATCGTGAACGTCGCCGTATTCGATTCGCCGCCGCCCGGCCCAGGATTGACCACCGTGATGCTGCCCTGGCCGCCCAGCGCCAGATCAGCCGGCGTGACGATCATCTTGAGCTGCGTGGGACTTACGTACGTCGTCGGGCGGCTGACGCCGTTCCACTGCGCCTGCGAGCCGGTGATGAAATTGCTACCCGCGATCGTCAGCGTGATCTGGTTGGCGCCGGCGACATCCACCAGGATCTGGTTCGGGCTGACCCGATCGATCGCCGGTGTGGGGTTCTGGCCCGGTGCGGTGCTGTCGAAGGTCGCGGCGTTGGATGCCCCGCCGCCCGGCCCGGGATTGACCACCGTGACGCCAGCCTGGCCCGGCTGCGCGACATCGGCCGTGCCGATCTGGACTGTCAGCTGATTCGCGTTGACAAAGGTGGTTGGGCGGCTGGCGCCGTTCCACTGCGCCTGCGAGCCGGCGATGAAGTTCGAGCCGTTGATCGTGAGCGTGAAGCCTGCCCCGCCCGCCGGCGCCGAGGCAGGGTTCAGCGTGGCTATCGATGGCACCGGGTTCTGGCCGGGCGCAGTGATAGTGAAAGAGAGCGTGTTTGATGCGCCGCCGCCCGGCGCCGGGTTGACGACGGCGACACTGGCCGCGCCGGCCGCCGCGATGTCGGCCGCGCCGATCTGTGCCGTCAGCTTGGTGTTGTTCACAAAGCTGGTCGGTCGCGCGCTGCCGTTCCAGGTGACCTGTGCCCCCGGCATGAATCCTTCGCCATTGACCGTGAGCGTAAATGCCGCGCCGCCGGCCTGCGCGGAAGCAGGCGCAAGGCTGTACAGCGCTGGAATCGGGTTGGCCGCGTGTAGCGCAACCACGGCATTGTCGACGAATGCCGCCGCGTAGACGGTTGTCCCATCCGGGCTGACCCGAATGTCGCGCGCGCCGTCAAGCGCTGGCAGACCGCCTGCGCCACTCAGCGGGCTGCGTTGCACAAGCTGCGCGAAGCTCAACAGTCCGGTCGTCGCGTCGCGGTCGAACACCGCGATCGCCTTATCGTTATACCCGGTTGCGTAAAGATATTTTCCATCAGGGCTGACGGCCACGCCGCTTACGCCGCTAAGTCCGTCTACGCCGCCATTGTTGTCCTTATATGTTCGCACGCGGCTCAGACTGCCATCCAGCCCGCTGCGCTTGAACACCACCACCGCCCCATCGTACGTGCCAACCGCATAGACGAACAGGCCATCGGGGCTGACCGTGACCTGGTAGGCCCCGCCCAGGCCGTCGATAAAGCCGGGACCGAAAATGCAGCCGATCGTGTCGCACTCGGACTTGGTTTGCACATGCGACAGGGTGCCATCCGAGCCGTTACGCTTGTAGACTACTACCTTGCCGGTCTGCGCGTCGGCGCTGGCGTAGGCGGTCACATACAGGCTGGCCCCATCCGGGCTGAGCGCCAGGCCGTGCGCGCCGATCAGGTCGGTGTCGGTGATCGTGGTGACCTTGTTGACAATGCCGCTGTTGGTGTCACGTTTGAAGATCACCAGCGTGCCGGAGTTATTGTTGCCGCTCACATAGACGAATCGACCATCGGGGCTGACGACCACGCCGTACGCGCCGGCCAGGCCGGCCTCGCCGGTGCTGAGGATCTCCTGGCGCGGCGTCAGCATGCCGGTCACCGTGTCGCGGTTGAGCGCCACGAAGGCTCCGCCGCCGGGGTTGCCGCCGCCGATCTGGCTGGCGATATAGACATGCTTGCCGTCGGGGCTGACGGCGATCAAACGCGCGCCGTTGAGGCTATTCAGCACCACGTTGGTGAAGGTCTGGATTGGTGTCAGCGCACCGGTCACCGGGTTGCGCTGGAAGGCTGTCACTGCCTTGTCGAAGTAGCCGGTCACATACACATTCTGGCCGTCGGGCGATAGTGCTACGCCGTAGGCGCCGCTGAGGCCCGCGCCGGTGCTGCTCTGGCCGGGACTATCCAGGATGGGCGGCGGCGCCGGCTCGCCCTGGCAAGTCAGGTTGAACGCCACGCTCGGGTGGCTGGGATCGTCGGTGGCAAATGTCAGCGTTGCAGTGCGAATGCCGAGCGCCGAGGGCTTGCACTGCACGGCGATACTCTGCGATACATTCGTCCCGAGCGTTAGCGGGAAGCCACCAGTCAGCAGCGTGAAGTCGGCCGGGTTAGCGCCGCCGATCGCCGGGTTGCTCACATGCAGGCTTGCGTCGCCGGTATCGCTGATCAGGAAGCTGGCGCCGACGCTGGTGTTGATCGTCGTGCTGCCGAAGTCGATCGGCCCTGGTGGGACCGGCTTGGAGCCGAAGGCCGGCTGCGGCACTGTGGTGCCGGCGCAGGTCAGGGTGTAGCTCACATGAGTATGGGCCGGGTCGTTGGTATCCAGCCTGAGCGTGGCGCTGCGCGGGCCGCTGCCGCCTGGCGCGCAGGTCAGCGTCACAGGCTGGGCAGCGCCGCCGTCGGGGATGCTGAGCGGGAACGGCGAGGGCGCCTTGATCGAGAAATCGCCGGCGTTAGGGCCACTAAACTGCGGATTGCTGACCTGGAGCGTGGCATTGCCGGTCTCGAAGATGCTGAAGTTTACGTCGGCGGTGCCGCCGCCGATCGTCGCGCTGCCAAAGTCGATCGGCCCCGGCTGCACGGGCGTGGAGCCGTAGCCGGCGATCAGCGGATCGCTCTCGAACGAGCCGATATCGCAGGCCGGCCCCTTCGGGCGCGCCTCGCCGCGCTGATCGATATTGTTTACCGGATCGGCGGCGCACATGTTCGGGTCGCCCTGATCGATCGCCGCGCTGCCGGGCTTGAGCTTCTGTGTCAGCAGCGAGACCAGTGGGCCGCCGTTGAATGCCGGGATATCGAGCTGCGGGTTAGCGTTAGTCAGGTCGCCGGCCGCGCCGAAGCCGCAGGTGTTGGCGCTATCGAGGTTGTGGCCGAGCGAGCTGATCGTCCCCGTGCAGTTGTCGCCGACGCTGTTGTCGACGATCGTGTTGCCGAGTGTGAAGGAATGGCCCTGAGCGTTGAAGATCGCCCCGCCGTGGCCACCGCTGTTGATCGCGGCGTTGGATGAGAAGGTCACGTTCTTGGCGGTGACGCTTGAGGCCGGTCCTCCCTGCTGGGTGTTGGTGTTGTTGATCGCCCCGCCGTTGCCGGACGCCGCCGCGTTGGCGGTGAAGGAGCTATTGGCGATCGTCGCATTGCCGTGCCTGTCGTTGGCAAGCGCCCCGCCATCGCCCAGGATTACGGCGTTGTTGAGAAAGGTGTCCTGGAGCAGTGTCAGGTCGCCGCCGGCGTTGTAGATCGCGCCGCCGGCCGTGTTGTTGCCCGGCGACGCCGCGATGTTGCCGTTGAACGAGGTCTCGCTGATCACGGCGGTTGCGCTGATGTTGTTGTAGATGGCGCCGCCGCTGCTGGTGGGTGTCAAATTGCCGTTGAATGCCGTGCGCACCACCTTCAATGTGGCGTTGGCGTCGTTGTAGATCGCGCCACCGCCTTTAGGTGCCTTGTCGTTCGATCCCGTGCCGTTGACGATGTTGCCCGACAGTATGACGTCCGAAACCTCGGCGCTGTCGGCGCTGGCATAGATCGCGCCGCCGCCTTTGTCGGCCAGGTTGCCGCTGAAGTTGCTCAGCGCCACTTTGAGCGAATCCGATCCGCTGATGTTGATCGCCCCGCCGTAGCCAGTGGCTGAGCTGATGCTCTTGTCGGGGTTGATGCCCTGAGCCTTGTTGCCACTAAAGTTGCTGGAGATGATATTGACCGTGCCGTTGGAGTTGATCGCGCCGCCGTCGCCCTCGGCCACGTTGCCGTCGAACGAGACACCGAGGATGTTCAGCGTGCCATAGTTGAGATCCAGAATCGCCGCGCCGCCGCCACTGGTGTGAGCGTTCTTGATCACTAGATTCGCCAGGTTCAATGTGCCGCCGGGCGCGATGCGGAAGATATGCTGGTCGGTGTTCGCGCCATTGCCGTTGAGCACGACCGGCCCGGTGATCGTCACATTCTTGTTGATCATCGGCAGCTCGATATCATTGGGCTTGGCCGGAAAGGTGATCGTGCCGCCGGCCGCCGCGCCACTGAAGATGATGACGTTCGCGTCGGGTCCCGCCGTACACTGGTGGTAGGTTGCGCCGTTGAAGGCGGCCTGGAGCGCTTCATACAGCGAGCAGCCGTCGCCGTCGGTATTCTCGATCGCGGTCTTCGTCACGGTGATCGTGGCTGGGATGACCCCGGCGCTGGCCGGGCGCGCGGATGGCGCCAGCAGCGCCAGTGCGGCGACCAACACGGCCAGCAAGACGGTTGCGCCAGCGCGAGCGCCTGGGGATGGACGGATGGACGATCGGTTCATTCGGGAACTCCTCCTGATCTGGTAGGCGTCGAGTATGTTCGTAGAAGATGAGGCCGACGGATAGACCAGCGTGCCACGGAGGCGGGGGTGGAGGACGCGGCTAAGTCGCGCCTTCCACCCCCATGGAATAAAATCGCTAACTGCTGGTTTCTGCCAGCGGGGCTAGGCGAAAATGTCGAGCGCGACCCGCGCTTGATTCTGAGGGTCGATTTTGACCGGAACGATAGCGCCGGGCTGGAACTGCGGAATCGAGAGGCGTGGGATCATGCTCTTGGCCTCGGCCTGGTACGGCGGCATGTTTTGCGGGCGCACCTCCAGCACCAAGCCAACCACAGGATTGTCGTTGATGGTCGTGCCGGTGTCCCAGATGCGGACGATAGTGGCCTGGGCGGTCATGCCGTTCGTAATATTCGCCCCGGTCATGTTGCGCATGAACTTGCGCACCCAGACGAGTACGATCACGGTAATGACGACGCCGAGTACGGTTGGTACGATCACGCTGAAGGCGATCAGGGTGTTGAGTTGTTCTAGCATACTTGGTTGCTCCTGGTGATGCAAAAACGTCATGAAACAGAGCCGAGATCGGTCCTGTCGAAAGCTGTCGAAACGCGTAAACTAGGGTCTGTAAGATTGGCAGTTGGCGTGCGGCGGCTGCCGAACTGCGCGCCGAGATATGCTTTTGGGCCGCACCTCCATGCCTATGCTCTACGTTTTGATCAGTGAAGATGTTCGCCGCGGGCGTGGTGGCGTTGCGAGCGCTAGAGCGAGGCTGCTTACTCCAGCAGCCTTACTCTATCACGGTCGTGGCTGCAAGACTTGACATTTCTTGCCAATCGCGCCATAGAATTTGAGCCGGATTGACGTTCTATCATGAAGGAGCGCCGACGCGCTGCTTC
>DATFXE010000735.1:0-3353 GCA_035258585.1 Roseiflexaceae bacterium
CAGCGGCAGCCGGAGCGAGCCGCGCGCTTATTCGGCGCCGGGCAAGCCGTGCGCCAGGCCTCGCGGAGCAACCTGGGGTGGTCCTGGCCGATCGGTGCATGGATCGACTATGAACAGGACGTCGCGGCCGTCCGCGCGCAACTCGACGACGCGACCTTCGCGGCGGCGTGGGAAGCCGGGCGGGCACTGTCGCTCCATCAGGCGATTGCGTACGCGCTCGACTCAGGCGCCGGTCCGACCGGGCCGATCCGGGAGACCGTATAAACTTGGGAAAAGTGTACGTTAAGGATCAGCGGATGGCTTTGTGAAGCTATCCGCTGATCGCTTGTTTCGTACGAGAATGTGTTGCTGACGAGGTCGACAAGAAAGGCTTTCTGATGCGGCACCTGAATCCTTAGCGTACGATTCTCCCGGTTGTTGAGTCTCGTAATGTCGTACCGGGCTGTACTTGAACAAGTCTCATAATGTTGTAGCACCTGCTTGACGTCGTGTCTGGCCGAGCCTATGCTGCTTACCACACTCATAAGTGTGGAGGAGGCACAAATGGCACCGCGTGGGCAGCAGACCACGTTGCAGCAACGCGTCGCAATTCTGGAGCAAGCAACCGCCGGGCGGACCGATCCCCAGATCGCTGCAAGCTTGGGCTTGGCGCTCGCCACGGTGCGCAAGTGGCGGCGGATTGGCCAACGGCAGGGCCGTAGTGGCCTGGCCTCGAGAATGGGCCGGCCAGCAACTGGCGCATTGGGCACACTGCCAGCCACATTGCGCCAGGCCATCCTCCGCCTGCGGCAGGACCATCCCGGCTGGGGACCCGTCACCATCTTGGCAGAACTGCAACGTGACCCAGCCTGGGCCGATACACCCTTGCCCAGTCGAGCCCGCCTGGCCGCCTTCTTGCGTGAGGCCAAGCTGACTCGAAGCTATCAGAAACAGCGACCCTTGCCTCAGCCGCCGCCCAGCGATCCTGGCCAGCCGCACGATGAATGGCAGCTCGACGCCCAAGGAGTAACAACAGTCAGCGGCATCGGTCCGGTCTGCCTGATCAACATTGCCGATGTCGTCAGTCGGCTCAAGATCGAGAGTGGCCCGATTGTCACTCGCATCCAACCCGCCACTGACGACTATTTCCTGATGCTCAGGCGTGCGTTTGCGTCCTACGGTTTGCCACGGCGTATCTCATTCGACCATGGCAGTGTGTTTTTCGACAACACGACAGCATCGCCGTTCCCGACCCGCCTGCACCTCTGGTTGATTGCTCTGGACGTCGAGGTCAGCTTTACGCGCAAGCGCCAGCCGACTGACCATGCCTTGATTGAGCGGACCCATCAGACCATGACCTGGCAAGCCTTGCTGGGCCAAAGGTGGGGCGATCAGGCCAACTTGTGGAGCGGGCTGGATCAGCGCCGCGAGGTGTTGAATACGCTCCTGCCCACGCGGGCCTTGGGACAACCACCGCTGACGGCCTATCCCACGGCGGATCACTCGGGGCGCCGGTATCGTCCGGAGTGGGAAGCTGAGTTGCTCGATCTGAGGCGGGTCGGTGAGTATCTGGCCGGTGGTGAATGGTTTCGGCAGACCAATCCACAGGGCCAATGGTCGCTGGGGAGTTACTGGTACAATCTCGGTCGGCAGTTTGCCCGTCGCGAAGTGGCGATTACCTTTGAGGGGCAAACGTGGGAATGGATCTGCCGCCCGGCCGGGACGGACCAGCCAATCCGGTTTGCGGTGAAGGGGCTGACCAAAGAGGTCCTGATGGGCGACTTGGCGCAGATGTTGGCACTGCCGGCCTATCAATTGACGCTCCCCTTCAGGCGTGAAGCTTGGCGACAATTGGAGCTGGTGCGTTGCATGAGTGATACAACTTTGTGAGACATTCGACCGGTACGACATTACGAGACTCAACACATCCTTAGACATTGTGCGTAGCGCGCCAGTATATACACACTACGCACCACGCACTAATTCTATGTTTGAACTCAACTTGGTATAAGCAGTGCCTCGTCGCTATCAACCAGGCCCGCGCCGGCCGCCAGCCGATCGGTCGAGACGACCGCCGCCGCGCCCCGCGGCGCATGGAGCGCCGCGCCAGGCGATCGAGGCCGACGTGTTGGAAGGGCTGGAGCGAATCGCCCAGGCCGAGCTGAGCGAGCGCTTCGGCGGGCGGGTGCGCTTCGAAACCGGGGCGCGTGTGGGCGCGCTGCATTTCAGCTATGCCGGCGATCTATCTGAGTTGCTGGCGCTGCGCAGCGTCGTCGCGGTCTACCTGGTGCGCCGCTTCGCCATCCCGCGCCCAAAGGCGCTGCTCGGCAACCAGCAGTTCGGCGAGCTGGCCGGCGCGATATCCAGTGTGCTCGAGCTTGCGCCGCCTCGCACATACGCGACCCTGCGCCTGAGCGCCGCTGGCGAGGACTCGACGGTGCTGACGCGGCTGAAAAGCGAGCTGGCGCAGCGCTTCGGCCTGGCCGTGGCGGCTGACGAGGGGGATCTGCTGATCCGGCTGCGGCGCGCCAGGGACGCGGACGGCTGGGAGACGCTGGTGCGGCTCACGCCGCGGCCGTTGGCCACACGCATCTGGCGCGTATGCAACCTGCCGGGCGCGCTCAACGCCAGCCTGGCCTACGCCATGATCGCGCTGACCGAGCCAGCGACCGATGATGTGGTGTTGAACCTGGCCTGCGGGTCGGGCACGCTGCTGATCGAGCGGCTGATCTCCGGCCGGGTCAGGCAGGCGATCGGCTGCGACACCGACGCAGCAGCGCTCGACTGCGCCCGCGAGAATGTGCGCGCGGCCGGCTTCGAACGGGCGGCGCGGCTGGAAAGCTGGGATGCCGGCCGGACCCCGCTGGACGAGGCCAGCGTGAGCATGATCTGCGCGGACCTGCCGTTTGGGCAGCTGGTCGGCTCGCACCGCGAGAACCAGGAATTCTACCCGCGCGTGTTCGCCGAGGCGGCCCGCGTGGCGCGGCCCGGCGCGCGTATGGTGCTGCTGACGCATGAGGTGCGGCTGCTCGACCGCACCGCCGAGCGCTTCGCGCGCGAGTGGCGGCCGCTGGAGGCGCTACGGGTGCGCAGCGGGGGGATGACGCCGGCCGTGGCGCTGTTCCGGCGCACGAGCATCGAATGAATTCGATGGCTGGGATAAGAAACGTGATAAAACACGTTGTCGCGCAGCGCGGCACGCCCGGTCGCCGGTTGGCCGCGCTGCTCTTGCTGGCCTTCCTCTCGCTCTATATCCGTACGGCCGCGCCCAGCGTGCTATCGGGCGACTCGGCTGAGTTCCAGATGGCGGCGCCACTGCTCGGCGTGCCGCATCCCACGACCTACCCGCTGTACATGCTGCTTGGCAAGCTCGC
>DATFXE010000736.1:0-5077 GCA_035258585.1 Roseiflexaceae bacterium
ACAAGAGTCGGCAGCCAGCCAGTGAGAGCTATGCGCGAATAGCCGGGCAGCATCCATCCGCTCGCCGGATCAGCCTCTACCCGCTGCCGCCGCAGCTCCCGACCAGCCCATATCTCGATCAACTCTACGCGCCGATGGCGGATCTGGGGATCGATGTCCGCCGCGGCCGGCCGCGCTACGAGCTGCCGGCGCTGCTACTTGGGTCCGGGCGGCGCGTCCTGCACCTGCACTTTTTCGACGAGCTGACCCAGCGCCGCAGCCGCCAGCAGACCGCCGCGCGCAGCCTGCTGTTCCTGACGCTGCTGGCGCTGCTGCGCCGGCGCGGCGCGCGCCTCGTCTGGACCGCGCACAACCTTCAGCCGCACGAGACCTACCACCCGCTGTGGGGCTACCTGGTCTACCGCTGCGTGGCGCGCTGGAGCGACAGGGTGATCGCGCACAGTCAGGCCGCGCGCGCGGCGCTCGAAGCCCGCTACGGCGCGCTGCCACAGTGCACGGTTATCCCGCATGGCAGCTACATCGGCCTGTACGGCCCGCCGCGCGACCGGGCCACGAGCCGCGCCGCGCTCGGTCTGCCGGCCGAAGGGCGCGTGCTGCTCAACCTGGGGACGTTGCGGCCCTATAAAGGGATCGAGGACCTGCTGGCGGCCTTCGCGCAGCTGCCGGCCGACCAGCATGGCACACTGCTGATCGCGGGCGCGATCAAGGACCAGGCCTACGCGGCGACGATTGAGCGCCAGGCCGCCGCGATAGCGGGGGCGCGGCTCGACGCGCGCTTCATCCCGGATGAGCAGCTGTCGACATATCTGGCGGCGGCCGACGCAGTGGTGCTGCCGTATCACACGCTGCTAACATCCGGTATCCTGCTGTGGGCGCTCTCGTACGGGCGGCCCGTGGTCGCGCCAGCGTTTGGCGCGGTAGGCGAGCTGGTGCGCGATGGGCGGGAAGGATTCCTGTACGCGCCCGGCGATCAGGCAGGGCTACGCGACGCATTGGCGCGCGCGCTGGCCCACCCCAACCGCGACGGCATGGGGCAGGCCGCGCTCCATGTGGCGCAACAGTTTGCCTGGCCGAAGATTGCCGCGGCTACGGCTGAGTGTTACCATACGGCGTTTGAACGTTTGAACGTTTGAACGTTGGAACGTTCGAACATTCGGATGCATGTAGCTTCCAACCTTCAAACCTGCTAACCTGCTAACGCGACTATGGCCGACGAACCGCTTATCTCGCTCATCCTCATCACCTACAATAGCGCGGCCCAGCTGCCGGACTTCTTCGCGGCGATCCAGAACACGCGCGCAGCGAACTACGAACTGCTGGTGGTCGACAACGCCTCGGCCGACGGCACGCCACAAATGGTCGCCCAGCGCTACCCGCAGGCGCGGCTGCTGGCGAACGCCGAGAATGTTGGCTTTGGCCAGGCCTGCAACCAGGGCGCACGGGCGGCGCGCGGCGAGCTGCTGGTGTTCCTCAACCCTGATGTGATCGTCACGCCGGACTGGCTGGCGATCCTGGCGCGGCATATGCGCGCGCATCCCGACGCCGGGATTATCTGCCCGACCACACTCGACCCGAATGGAGAGCGACTAGGGAGTGGGGACTGGGGATTAGGGCGTGGGAATAAAGATCATTCCCAACCCCTAATCCCCAGTCCCCAATCGCCGGCAGTGGCCGACACCGCCGCCGTGCCAGGCTGCGCGCTGATGGTCCGGCGCGCGGCCTGGGATCAGCTGGGCGGATTCGACGAGCGCTTCTTCCTATACTGGGAAGATACGGAGCTGTGCTGGCGCGCGTGGCTACTGGGATGGCGCGTGCTGGAAGATTTCGAGGCCCAGGTGTACCACGAACGGGGCGGCAGCGCCGGCAATCGGCGCTGGGACGCCGAGCGCACCAAGAACGCGCTGCGCACCTATCTCAAGCTGATGCGCTGGCGGCGCACGCTGCCCTTCGCGGCCACGCTGCTCGCCAAGACGCTGGCGAAGATCGCGATCCGGCGTGAGCCGCAGCTGCTGGCGGCATGGGGCTGGAACTGGCGCCACCTTGGCGAGACGCTGGCCTGGCGACGCCAACTGGCTGCGGCGCGGCGCGGCGAGGCGGCCGAGTTGGAGCGCATGATCGCCATTCACGAGCGCCGTGGGCGACGGGAGCGACGCCAGCGCCGGCGCCGACAGTAGTAGGGCATTTGGTATGCATTCAGACCGGTCGGATCGTCGACCGGCTCAAGCTTGTAAGGAGACAGGAGACCAGAGACCAGAGGCGGAAGTTCTCGTCTCTTGTCTCTGGTCTTCTGTCGCTTGTCTCTCGTCCGCTGTCTTTTTCTCAGGGGCTCGACGCTGCTCACTCATCGTGCTTGGCATGCTGCTCGCGATACTCGCGCACCGCCGCTGCGAGCTGCTCGCGCTCGCCGCGCAGCTCGCCGTACCTCCACGAGAACAGCAGCGACACGATCGAGCCGACAAACAGCGCCATGCCGGCGATCGCAAGCCCGACCTGAAGCGGCCCGACTGTCCCGCCCGCCGCAAGTGTGCCGTTGTACGCCACAAAGGCCAGCAGCGCCGCCGCCGCCAGTATGAACGCTCGCCGGCGATGCGGCTGCTCAGTGGTGGCGCGAGCTCGTACGAACAAGAACACCGCCAGCAGCAGCGCGATCAGCGCCCTTACCACGTAGCCTTCCATCATCGTATCCTTCGCTTGATCGTGCTACCCTCTACTCTCCTCCTCGCCGCTCGAGCCGCGCCAGCTCCTCAGCCACTACCGATTCGTCGAGCTTCCTGAACAGCGGCGTGGGCTGCTGGAGCTTCTGGCCGGGCGGCAGCGCGCCGGAAGCCCAGCGGCCCACCCAGGTCTCGTAATCGCCGGTCAGGACGCGGTGGCGGCTACCATCGGCCTCGATGTATTCGCGGAACAGCAGCGGCCCGGCAATGTAGCCGTCGTACCCCAGCAACTCATGCAGCTTCTGGCTGGTGAACGGCAGGAACGGCGTCATCATTGTCTTCAGGTTGTCCACGCTGCGCAGCGCGGTGTACAGCACCGTGGCAGCCCGCTCGCGATCGGTCTTGATCAGCTTCCACGGCTCCTGCTCGCTCAGGTACTGGTTGACCTGGCCGGCCAGCTTCATGACCTCGCTGATTGCGGCCTTGAAGCGCGCTGTGTCAAGAAGCGCGCCAACGCTACTGAAGCCGGCCTCGACCGCGTCGATCAGCGCCTGGTCGACCGGCTGGAGCGTGCCGGGCTGGGGCACTTCGCCAAAATTACGGTAGGCGTTGGTCAATGTGCGATTGACCAAATTGCCCCACGTGGCCACCAACTCGTCGTTGTTGCGGCGCACGAACTCGGCCCAGGTGAAGTCGGTGTCCTGCGTCTCCGGCCCGCCGATCGTCAGGAAGTAGCGCAGCGGGTCGGGGTCGTAGCGGCTCAGCACGTCGTTGACATAGATCACGACCCCACGGCTGCTGCTGAACTTCTTGCCCTCCATCGTCAGGAACTCGCTGCTGACGATATCGTAGGGCAAATTCAGAGCCGGGTTGTCGTAATTGCCGCCGATCTCGCCGCCGTTGCCATAGCCCAGCAGCATGCTCGGCCAGATCACGCTGTGGAACACGATATTATCCTTGCCCATGAAGTAGTAGTGGCGCGACTCGGGATTCTGCCACCACTCGCGCCATGCCTCGGGCGTGCCGCGGTTGCTGGCCCACTCGACGCTGGCCGACAGATAGCCGATCACCGCGTCGAACCAGACATAGATCCGCTTGTCGTCGCGCCCGGCGAACTCGGGCAGCGGGATGGGCACGCCCCAGTCGAGGTCGCGCGTGATCGCGCGCGGGCGCAGGTCCTCCAGCAGGTTCAGCGAGAATGTGCGCACATTCGGCCGCCAGTGATCCTGACCGCCGATCCAGGCCGCCAGCTGCTCGGCAAAGGCCGGCAGGTCGAGGAAGAAATGCTCGGTCTCCCTGAACACCGGCGGCGTGCCGTCGATCTTCGATCGAGGATTGATCAGCTCGGCCGGGTCGAGTTGGTTGCCACAGTTGTCACACTGGTCGCCGCGCGCCTCGCCGTAGCCGCAGATCGGGCATGTGCCCTCGATATAGCGATCGGGCAGGGTGCGGCCGGTGGTGGCCGAGAAGGCGCCCAGTGTGGTCTGCCTGATCACATACCCCTTGTCGTACAGCGTCTTGAACAGATCCTGGGTGACGCGGTAGTGATTGAGCGTTGTCGTGCGGGTGAAGGTGTCGTAGCTCAGGCCCAGGTTGCGCAGGTCGTCGCCGATCACCTCGTTGTAGCGGTCGGCCAGCTGCTTGGGCGTCACGCCCTCCTTGTCGGCCGCCAGCGTGATCGGCGTGCCGTGCTCGTCGGTGCCCGAGACCATCAGGACATGGTTGCCCTTCAGGCGCTGGTAGCGGGCGAAAATGTCGCTCGGCACGCCGAAGCCGGCCACGTGCCCGACATGGCGCGGGCCATTGGCGTAGGGCCAGGCGACGGCGACCAGAATATGTTCTGGCATGATCATGCCTCCGTAAAGTTCTGAGGTCTGAGGTCTGAGTTGGACGGCTCATCCCCATGGCTCATGGCGGTTGTAAATGTTAGGACTTACGCAGTTGGCGTTTTAGCGGGGGTCACCCAGAGGGTAGATGGGGCCGCAGGCCCCCGAGAAGCTTCTTTTCCGCCCACCCGTGGCGGCAAGGCCGCCACGGGTGGGCGGAAAAAAGAGTTCTTTTGGAGGGCAAAGCCCTCCAAACCTCCCAATGGAGGGCAAAGCCCTCCAAACCTCCCAACTGCGTAACTCCTAAATCTATTCAGTATGATAGAGAATAGGGCATAAGTGCCGAATGCGCAAACTGAAGCGCGAGAATCGAGAACCGAGAACCGGCGTGCTATGACCGGATCAGGTTGTAGGTTCGCCCAGAGGGCACCCGGTTCTTGGAAAGTTCGGCGGGCTAAGCCGCCATGAAGCCGCGCACGTTCAGCAGCAGCCCGGCCCAGCGCCAGGGCGCCGCTGCGGCGCGCACGAGGGGAGATGGCCGGAGGCCGAGGTTAAGTGGTTGTGGCGCATGTGTTTGCGTATCCATGATCAATTCCA
>DATFXE010000737.1:0-11634 GCA_035258585.1 Roseiflexaceae bacterium
AAGCCGGAGCGCCAGCAGCGCCCCGCCGCAGCCCAGCGTGGCCAGCAGCATCGCGCCGGCCGCGCGCCAGAATTCGCCGCCGACCCCGCCGAGCCGGCGCCCCAACAGCGCGAGCAACAGGGCCGACTCGAGTGTATTGGCGGCGCTAAAAGCGATCGCCAGGCCAACTAAACCGGCCCCGAGATTGATCAGCGCCCAGGCGAGCGCAATATTCGCAAACACCGCCACCACGCCAACCAACACTGGCGTGCGCGTGTCGTGCATGGCGTAGAAAGTGCGCACCAGGATCTCTGCGGCCGCAAACGCAGCCAGGCCGAACGCATAGAAGACCAGCGCCTGCGAGGTGATGACGGTCGACTCGGCGGTAAACTGGCCGCGCTCGAATAGCGCGCGCACGATCGGCACACCCAGTAGACCAAAGAGCATCGAGGCCGGCAAGGCCAGGAACAGCACCTGGCGCGCCGCGCCGAACGCGATCCGCCGCAATTCCGCGCGATCGCCGGCGGCGTGGGCGCGCGCGAGCTGGGGAAAGATCACCGTGCCGAGGCTCAGCGCGATCAGGCCGTGCGGCAGCAGCATGAGCTGCAGCGCGTAGCCATTGGCCGCGACTGCGCCGCTGCCTAACAGTGATGCGAACGAGGCGATCGCGACCATGTTGATCTGCCAGACCGCCTGGCCGAACAGGCGCGGCCCGATCAGCCGGCCGACCGCGCGCACGCCGGGCGTATCGGGCCGGGCGCTCGGGATGTAGCGCGCGCCGACGCCGCGCAAGCCCGGCAGCTCGACCAGCAGGAACAGCGCCGCGCCGCCCAGCACGCCCCACACCAGCCCATCGATGCCCAGCCACGGCGCTATCGCTAACGCGCCGGCGATGATTCCAAGATTGTACAGGTTCGCGCCAATCACCGGCAGGGTGAAACGATCGAACGATTCGAGTGTGGCCTTAGCCAGGCCGGCCACGCCCAGCAGTGCCGGCTGGATCAGCAGCAGCCGCAGGATATGCACCGTCAGCGCGCGCTTCTGCTCGTCGAAGCCGCTGCCGATCGTCCAGGCCACGAGCGGCTCGGCCAGCACCGCGATCAGCACGCAGGCGGCCAGCAAGGCGACCAGCGCCAGGTTCAGGATGTTGCTGGCCAGCCGCCACGCGTCCTCCTCACGCTCTTCGGTCAGAAATCCGGTGAAGATCGGGATGAAGGCCGAGCCAAGCGCGCCGCCGGCGATCACCAGATAGACAAGGTCGAGGATACTGAAGGTGGCGCGATAGGCGTCCAGTTCGGGGCGAGTGCCAAACTGAGCCGAGATGATCACCTCGCGCCCCAGCCCGAGCAGACGGCTCAGCATGTAGCCGCCGGCCACGATGATCGTGTTGAGGAAGGGGCCGAGCCGGCCGCGGGCGGGCTCTGCGGCCAGGCGGGTGGGTCGGGAAGCCATTTGCGCGGTCTAATGCTTTCTGCTATAATCTCACGTCGGTGTAATAGTCTTATTGGGGAGGTGTGGAGGGGCCGTAAGGCCCTCCACACCTCCCCAATGGTGGGGGTTTGGGGCAGCACAGCCGCCCCAAGCCCCCACCATTGAGATATTATATAGATAGCGCTACATTATAGGGGAGGATCGTCACTTTGGCGAACACCAAGTCATCCGAGAAACGAATTCGATCGAACGAGCGCAAGCACCTGCGCAACCAGATGTACCGGTCGCGGGTCAAGACGATGATTCGCAAAGCCGAAGAGGGGATCTTCGCCGGCCAGCCGAGCGAAGAGGCTATTCGCCTGGCCATGAGTACGCTCGACAAGGCGGCGGTCAAGGGCATCATTCACAAGAACAATGCCGCTCGTCGCAAGTCACGCCTGGCGCAGAAGCTGGCCAAGTACCAGGCTGCGGTCGCCGCAGCTCCAGCCGCCACCGCGACCCCGGCCAAAAAGACCCGCACCACCAAGCGCGCCGCCACGTCGTAGCGCGGCGATATCGGCAGTTGCTTCAAAAGGCTGCAGCGGCGGCCTTTTTTGGTTGCCCAGACGGACCAAAGACAAAGGACCAAAGACGAGGGGCGCCTTCGTCCTTGGTCCTTTGTCTTTGGTCTTTCGTGATTCTAGCGGCACAGCTCCATCACCAGCACCTCCAGCCCAGCCTCGGCCTCCATGCGGCCGGTCTTGGTGGCGTGGTCGAGCTCAAGCATGCGGTCGTGCAGCTGGGTCAGCTCCGCGTCGCTGAAACCGCGGCTCTGCTCGAGCGCCTTGCGGACAACGAATGGCTTCTGGCCGAGCCTGGCGGCGATATCGTCGGGGCGCATGCGCTGGGCCGCCAGCTCCTTCACCCCTAGCAGAATCCGCACCTGGCGGGCGATCATGAACAGGATGTAGGTGGCGGCCTGGCCATCCTCGATCAGGCGGCGCAAGCTCTGGAGCGCCGCACCGCGCCGTCGCGCGCTCAGCTCGTCGATGAAGGCGAATAGGTTCTGCTCCTGCCCATCCTGGACCAGCAAATCGACCTGGTCGACGCTGATTCGCCCGCCGCGGCCGACGTAGCTGGCCAGTTTCCCTAACTCATTCACGAGCGCGCGGCCATCGTTGCCGGCTAAGCTGATCAGCCGCTGTGCTGCCGGGCTGTCCAGCTTCACCTCCAGCATTTGCGCGCGCTGGCCGAGCCAGCGGATCAGCTCGGCGCCCTGCTTGGGTAGGAACTCGCGCACGGTCGCCGCCTTCTTCAGGTAGGTGAATACCGCGCCGCGTTTATCGAAATCTTCGCTCTCGACGAACACCAGGTCGCATGTCGGCGGGACGTGCTCGAGATAGGCGCGCAGTTCGTCGCGCTCTTTGCCGGCCTTTTGGTGCTTCAGCAGATCCTGAACGATCACCAATCGGCGCTCGGCAATGAACGGGAACACCTCGCAGGCCGTGACTAGCGCGTCGAGCTTGAGCCGCCGCCCGTCGAGCGTGGCCATGTTCAGATCGGCCAGATCGGGCGGGATGGCGGCCTTCAACTCGGCCAGCGCCTCGCTGCGGGCGAACTCGTCGGGACCGTAGAGCAAATAAATCATAAGGACTGAGGACTGAGGACTGAGGCGAAAGCGCGACTACTCGGCCCTCAGTCCTCAGCACTCAGCACTGGCAAAGAGCCCTACAGCTGACGTAGACGGGTTTGTTTCGAACCTGCCAAAGCAGGTGGGTGCCCGCCCGCCGGCATCCGCGGCCCGCCGCGTAGCTCGGCATTGGAGCAAGGCTCCCTTCGAAACTGTGTTGGCTCGAAACAACACCCCGCCCACGCGCAGTGTAGGGTAGACCGATCATAGCACCGGCCACAGTTTTGCGCAAATAGAGACAATAGTGGAACAATTTTCAAATTTTAACGTCATATGCACAATACCATCACGAACATAGGCCGCGCCATCTCGCCCGGAGGTAGATCATGCGCCGAATCCTGCTCTTGCTGCCGCTGGTCTTGCTGCTGTTAGCGCTTGTCCCGCTCTTCAGGCAGGCGTCGCCCGTCCCTTCCGCCGGCCAATCCCCGGCGCGCGTGACTCAGGTCGATACCGCGCACTATCCCAATGTAACGTTGTACGTCGGTGTGACCGGCAAGGATGGCCGGCCGGTCGGCGGGCTGTCGGCAGGCGATTTTAGCGTGACCGAGGATGGCCAGCCGGTCAAGATCGACGATTTTGCGGGCGGGGCCGGCCCGGTTTCGACTGTGCTGGTGATCGATCGCTCAGGCAGCATGGACCAGAACGATAAGCTCGCCGGCGCGCAGGCGGCCGCGCGCGCCTTTGTCGAGCAGATGCGCCCGGGCGACCAGACCGAGCTGATTACGTTCAATCAGCGAACGAGCATCGACGAGCGCTTCACCGGCAGCCAAGATGACCTACTGCGCGCGATCGACGATATCGACGCCGACGGCGGCACCGCGCTGTACGATAGCATGGTCGCTGGCGTCGATGCGCTAAAGAGCGCCAGCGGGCGGCGCGCGCTGCTGCTGCTGACGGATGGGCAAGATTGCCGCGGATCGACAATCTGTCCGGCCGTGTATGGCAGCCGACGCAGCCTAGATCAAGCGATCACATATGCGGAGCAGCAGGGCCAAGCAGTGTATGTGATCGGCCTAGGCGAGCGTGGCGGCGGCGAGCGCGACGGGATCGACGAGAGCGTGCTGCGGCGAATAGCCGACGCCACCAGCGGCGAGTATTTCTACGCGCCGGATGGCGATCAGCTCGCCGATCTCTACCGCAAGCTATCGGCCGGCATCCAGCAGGAGTATATGCTGACATACCGCAGCCCGCGGCCGTTCTACGATGGCACGCGGCGCGATATCCGCGTGAGCGTGGGTGGGGCGCCTGCGGCGGCCGGCGGCTACGTCGAGCGCCACCTGATCGACGTACGATCGGACCCGCGCGTGGGCCTACTGCTGCTGCTGCCGATCGTCGGCGCACTCGTGGCGCCCGCCTTGCTGCGGCGACGATCTGCTTCCGGTGAGCAACCACCGACGCCCGTATCCCTCGATTCAGCGCCAGATATTGCCCCAGCGCTCGGCTCGACGATCGTGCAGCCGCCCAGCGTGCTGGTGATCGCAGCGGATGTCGCCCGCTGTACCAGCTGCGACGCGCCGCTGCTGCGCGCCGGGGCACGCTTCTGCGCCGAATGCGGTGCGGCTCAGCCAGCGCCGCAGATCGAACCGCTACGCCGAATCTTCTGCGATCAGTGCGGCCATCCGATGGGCGATCGGGCACGATTCTGCTCGCACTGCGGGGCCAGCACACCAGCGCCGATTGGAACGTTCGAACGTTCGAACGTTTGAACGTTCTAACTTTCTAACCTTGTAACATAGGGGCTTGCGATGAACAAGACAATCCAAATCTACTACACGGCCGTGCTTGGCGCGCTGGGCGGGCTGCTGGGCTGGTGGGTCGTCGGCAGCGTGGCGACGGGGGCGTGGAATGTCTGGCTGGCCTACGCGCTCATAGGGCTGGGGCTAGGGCTTGGCATCGGCGGCTGTGTAGCGGCGACCGACGGCGCGCTGATCAAGCGCAGTCCCGGTCGCGCGCTGCGCGACGGGCTGGCCGGCGGAGCGGCCGGGGCACTGGCCGGATTGGCCGGGCTGCTGCTGGCGGAGATTGGCTTCTTGAGCATCGGAGGCGGCCTGCTCGGGCGGACGCTGGGCTGGATGGCGCTGGGCGGCCTGCTCGGCCTGAGCGATTTGCTGGTCAGCCGGCGGCTCAATCGCGCGCTATATGGCGCGCTGGGCGGGCTGGCCGGCGGCCTGATGGGCGGGGCGCTCTACGAGGGCCTGACCCAGCTGTTTCTGGCCCAGAGCGACCGTGCGCAAGTGGTGGTCGGCGGCATCGGGCTGATGCTGCTGGGCGCCTGCATCGGCGCGCTGATCCCGCTGGCGCGCCAGGCATTTTCGCGCGGTGAGCTGCGGGTGCTGAACGGCGAGCAGGCCGGGCTGGTGCGCGAGGTCAGCGATACTGCCACGATCGGGCGCTACGACGGCTGCGACCTGTACCTGCCCGACGCGGCGGTGGCTTGGCGCCACGCGCTGGTACGCCGCACGTCGCAGGGCTTCGCCGTCGAGGTGTTGCCGCAATCGCAGGCCGGCGTGACGGTGGGGCAGCGGCGGCTGGCGCCGGGTGAGGCCGCGCCGCTGCGCGGTGGCGAGCGAATCTGGCTGGGCGAGACCGCGGTGGAGTTCGTCGGGCGACGCTAGGGCGCTCGCAGCCGCCCAAGCACGCGCACTTCCGAAAGAAGACTGGTAATGCAACGGGGTGATATGGAGAAAGCCCTGTGTACGACTACATCGTGATCGGCGCCGGCTCGGCCGGCTGCGTCGTCGCCGGCCGCCTGACCGAGGACCCGCACGTGTCCGTTCTCGTCCTCGAGGCCGGCGGTGCGGACGACCGCGAGGAGATCAAGATCCCCTATGCCGCCTGGAGCCTCCAAGGCAGCGAGGTCGATTGGGCATATGTAACCGAGGCCCAGCCGCACCTGAATGAGCGCCGAATCGCCTGGCCCAGAGGCAAGGTGCTGGGCGGCACCAGCTCAATCAACGCGATGGTCTACATGCGCGGGCACCGCGAGGTGTACGACGGCTGGCGGTCAAGTGGCTGCGTGGGGTGGGGGTATGCCGACGTGCTGCCGCTGTTCAAGCGCTCCGAGCGCCATTCTCACGGGGCCAGCGAATACCATGGCGCCGACGGGGCGCTCGATGTGGCCGATCAGCGTGACGCCAACCCGCTCTCGTGCGCGTTCGTCGACGCGGCGCGCGAGCTGGGCTTTCCGATCAACGACGATTTCAACGCCCCGGAACAGGAGGGTTTCGGCTTCTACCAGGTGACGCAGCGGCAGGGGCGGCGCTGGAGCGCGGCCGATGCTTTCCTGAAGCCAGCTATGCAGCGGCCAAACCTGAGCGTGGCCACCCATGCCCAGGCGACCAGGCTGCTGTTCGAGGGCCAGCGCGCCGTCGGCGTGGCATATGTTCAGCACGGTGAAGCGCGGCAGGCGCGCGCGAGCCGCGAGGTGATCCTGTGCGGTGGCGCGATCAACTCTCCACAGCTGCTGCTGCTCTCCGGCATCGGCTCGGCCGACGAGCTGCGCGGGCTGGACATCCCGGTGATCGCCGATCTCCCCGGTGTTGGGCAGAACCTGCAGGACCATCTGGACGTGGCGGTGGCCTACCGCTGCACCGAGCCGATCAGCCTGGGCACGCTGTATGCGGCGGCCGAGATCGAGTATCGCTATTTTCGCAAAGGCCCGCTGGCATCCAACGGACCCGAGGCGGGCGGCTTTCTGAGAACCCGCGCCGATCTGGCCGCGCCCGACTTACAATTCCACTTCTCGCCTGGCTGGTCGGTGGGGTTCGGCACGCACCGGCCGGCGGGGCATGGCTTCTCGCTCTGGCCGGCGCTGGTGCTGCCCGAGAGCCGCGGCTCCTTGCGGCTGCGCTCGGCCGACCCGCTGGCGCCGCCGCTGCTTCAGCCCAACTACCTGGCCAGCGCGGCGGATATGGCCGTGCTGGTGCACGGCGTCAAGCTTGCCCGCGAGCTGGCCGCAACCCAAGCCTTCGCCCCGTTCGTCGGCGAGGCGATCCAGCCCGCGGCGACTGTGCGCGGCGACGCGGAACTGCGCGCCTACATCCGCGCCAGCGCCTCCACCGTCTACCACCCTGTGGGCACCTGCAAGATGGGGGTCGATCCGCTCGCGGTTGTCGATCCGCAGCTGCGCGTCTATGGTGTAGAGGGGCTGCGCGTGGCCGACGCCTCGATCATGCCGACGATCGTCAACGGCAATACCAACGCGCCGGCGATCATGATTGGCGAGAAGCTGGCCGATCTGATCGCCTGACGAAAAAGGATCTCCCAGGTGCTCGGAGATCGGAGCTAACCGGAGTTACTCGGTCGCGTATCGAGCACCACCATCACTCCCAGCAGGCCAGCCAGCTGAATCGCCTGGCTGGATGTCACGATCGCCCCCTGGAGATCCTTGATCCCAACCTGCACACCGGTGATCGTCGAGCCACGCAGGTCGGCACCCTTGAGCCTGGTGTTTCGCAGATCGGCCTTGCCGAGATCGCAGCCGCGAAAGACGACCCGTGAGAGGTCGCTGCCCTCGAAGGATGCCTCGCGCAGCACGCAGTGATCGAAGCGCACCCCTTTGAACGAGGATGACCAGAAGCGCGCAAGTTCGGCGTTACATTTGACGATCGCGACATCCTCCAGGCTAGAGTCGGACAGCCTGAGCCCGACCAGGCGGCTCCCGCTGAACTCAACTCGCCGGAGATGCGCTTTTTCCCATTCCGCCCCGGCCAGATCGCAGCCATCCAAGCGCACGTCGAGCAGCTGCGGCGGCGTGATGACGGTGCGAGCGGAGCGCTTGCGTTGCATGGCGCTAGCCTTTCTAGCACTACAACGAGACTTTACTTCCGAATGGGGGTTCGGGGGCCAGAGGCCCCGGAAAAACCCTATTCGGTGGGGGTGCGAGGGGCGGCTTTGCCGCCCCTCGCACCCCCACTTTAGCATAGAGCTGCTTGGCGGCGTTGCCAGCTCGAGTGCGCTGAGCGTTGACAATCTCTGCCTTGTTGGGTATAATATGAACAGTTGCTCAAATGATACATTGAAATGGAGATCCGTCTCAATAAGACTGACTTGGATGCGCTGATTCCCGTTTTATCGCCTTCTTGGGCTGCGAATCCATCTCAACAGAACGAAAGCGACGCCGACCATGTCCCTGCACACAATTACACTCGCGCTGCCGCGGGTGCTACCACAACAGAATGATTGCGACTGCTGCGCCGGCCACCTGGTCGAGGCGCTGCTTGGGCGTGCCGGCGTGGCCCAGGCCCGGCTCGACACCGCCGGGCTGGTGTTGGAAGTCGACGGACAGCTAGTGGGCGATGCCGAGGCCGAGCAGCTGGCCCGCGAGGCGGCGGCGAGCGTGGCACGGCGCTACGACCACCCGGTGTTCGCAGTCGAAGGGATGGACTGCGCCGACTGCGCCAGGACGCTCGAGCGCGGGGTGGCGCGCATAGAGGGCGTTCATTACGCGATCGTCAACTTTGCCACCGCCAAGCTGCGGCTCGAGTATGACCGCCAACAGACCTCATCCGAGGCGATCGCGGCGCTGGCGCGCACGCTTGGCTACACCCTGCGCCTGCCGGAGCTGAATGATCCAAGTATATCCAACTTGCAGACAGAAACCAGCAATACGCAATATATTTGTTCTGTGGAAGGGATGTGCTGCGCGGCTGAGTCCGGCCCGATCGAGCTGGCCGTGCGCGGGCTTCCCGGCGTTCAGCAGGTCATTGCCGACCCGGCGCTGGCGCGGCTGAGCGTGACGTATGACCCACGGGCGCTTGAGCCGGCCCGGATCGTCGCGCAGGTCGAGCAGCTTGGCTTCCGCGTGACCCAGGACCAACGACAAACGACCAATGACCAAAGGAGAGCATCTTTGGTACGCGGTCTTTGGTCTTTCGTCAGCAGGCGACCGAAGGATATCTCGACATTTCTCTGCGGCCTGCTGTTCGCCGCCGGGTGGCTGGGCGGTATGCTGGGTGCGCCGGCGGGAGTGGCGGCAGGGCTGTACATTCTGGCGACGGTGGCGGGCGGCGTATTGATCGCCCGGAGCGGCTGGGCCACGCTGCGCGCCACGCGCACGCTCGATATCAATCTGCTGATGACGATCGCCGCTATCGGTGCGCTGCTGATCGGCGAGTACGCCGAGGGCGCCGCAGTGGTGTTTCTGTTCGCGCTGGGCAACATGCTGGAGAGCTACACCATGGATCGCGCCCGCCACTCGATCCGTGCGCTGATGAGTCTGGCGCCACAAGTTGCGCTGGTGCTACGGCCCAGAACCGAAAACCAAGAACCAAGAACCGGCCCTGGGCACGTCATCTCTGGTTCTCGGTCCTCGGTTCTTGGTTCTCTGGATGAGGTCGCCGTCCCTGTCGAGCAAGTCGCGGCGGGCGAGACGATCGTGATCCGGCCGGGCGACCGCGTGCCGCTTGACGCGTTGGTGCTGGCGGGTGAGAGCGCGGTCGATCAGGCGCCGATCACAGGCGAGAGCGTACCGGTGGCTAAAACTGCCGGGTCCGAGCTGTTCGCCGGCAGCATCAACGGCGCCGGCGCGCTGGAGGCGCGTGTCACGCGCCCAGCGCGCGATTCGATGCTGGCGCGAATCATTCATATGGTCGAGGAGGCGCAATCGCGAAAATCGCGGGCGCAGCGCTTCATCGACGTGTTCGCGAAGTACTATACCCCTGCGGTGATCGGGCTGGCGCTGCTGGTGTTCGCGCTGCCGCCGCTGGCGCTGGGCGGCGACTGGGCGGTCTGGTTCTACCGCGCATTGGTGCTGCTGGTGATCGCGTGTCCGTGCGCGCTGGTGATCTCGACGCCGGTGAGCATCGTCAGCGCGATCAGCCGCGCCGCTCGCGCCGGCGTGCTGTTCAAGGGCGGCGCCGCGCTGGAGGCGGCCGGCGGATTGAAGGCGCTTGCCTTTGATAAGACCGGTACGCTGACGGTTGGGCGGCCAATTGTTACGGACATAATTGAGAATGAAGAATTGAAAATTGAGAATAGCTCAATCGAAAGCGATTTCTCAATTCCCAATTCTCAATTCTCAATTCTGCGGCTTGCCGCAGCCGTCGAGCGGCGCTCCACCCACCCGCTGGGGCGCGCGATCGTGGCGGCAGCCGAGCAGCGCGGGCTGGATATCCCGCCGGCCAGCCGCTTTCAGTCACACGGCGGCCGTGGCGCGTCGGCGCTGGTCGAGGGGCAGCTGGTGACGATCGGCAATCGCGCGATGTTCGAGTATGGAGCGCTGGCGCCTGCGCTTGAGGCCACGCTGCGTGAGCTAGAGCAATCCGGCCGGACGGCGATGCTGGTCGGCTGCGACGGTCTGATATGCGGCGTGATCGCCGTGGCCGATCAGGCGCGGCCCGAGAGCCGGGCGACGCTGGCGGCGATCAAGCGCCAAGGGATCGCCCATGTTGCTATGCTGAGTGGCGACGCGGCCCCAATCGCCGTGCGGGTCGCCGCGGAGGTTGGTGTGGATGAGGCGCGCGCGGAGCTGCTGCCCGATCAGAAGCTGGCCGCCATCGACGAGCTGCTGGCGCGCCACGGCAGCGTCGGTATGGTCGGCGACGGGGTGAACGATGCGCCGGCGCTGGCACGGGCCACGCTGGGAATCGCCATGGGCGCCGCCGGCAGCGATGCGGCGATCGAGACCGCCGACGTCACTCTGATGGGCGACGACCTGACGAAGCTGCCCTTTGCGCTTGGCCTGAGCCGTGCGGCGCGGCGCGTGATTGTGCAGAACATCGCCTTCGCGCTGGCGGTCAAGGCGATCTTCCTGGCGGCCACACTGCTAGGCGCCGCGACGCTGTGGATGGCGGTGTTCGCCGACACTGGCGCAGCGCTGATCGTGATCGTCAACGGCATGCGGCTGCTGCGCTATCGCTGACGGCGCGTGGTTGGGATGGAATATATCTTATGAAAACGATTGAACTAACGAGTATTGCCCAACCTGTCGAGGATCTGCTTGATTTGGCGAGTGCAGATGGCCCCTGAATCGCGAAATCCGCCGGGCTGATCCCCGCTGTGGTATTTGTCGACGAGATCTAAAGATCCATCACTTCTTTGACTCACGTCCTCAGCCGCCTGCGTTCTAGCGCCCCGACCGCTCGCCGCCCAGCAGGCGCTGCAAGCGGCGGTTGACGGCGTCGAGGATGGCGCGCACCACCGCCGCCGGGTCGTCGTCGCGCACGGCGCTGATGCCCAGCAGCGTCTCGATGCCGTCGTCGGTGGTCAGCGACAGATGGGTGAGGTAGACTTCCAGCTGGCCGAACGGCTGGCGCTCCAGATTTTCGAGCCGGAACTGGCCACGCGCGCCGATCAGCTGATCGAGCGCGTGGATGGTCGCATAGCCGGCGAGGTGTTCCGGCCGCACATCATGCTCGGGCCGGCCGCGCCCGACGCCCTGCACGCGCTGATCGACCATGCCCAGCACGACCGTTATCGTCGGCTGATCGTCGGCCGAGCGGCTGATATCCAGCAGCCGCACGCGCACCTGCGCGGGCTGGATGATCGACTCGGCGATCTGCACCAGGCTGATCTTGCGGTGATCGACCCGCACCCCGCCGCGCACATCCAGCAGC
>DATFXE010000738.1:0-8993 GCA_035258585.1 Roseiflexaceae bacterium
GCAGCAGCGGCTCGGTGTTCGAGCCGCGCACGTTGAAGTGCCAGGTCGGGTAGCTGACCGAGATGCCGTCCATGCGTTCGATCACGCCGTCGGCGTAGCGTGCGGCCAACTCCTCCATCTTGGCCTTGCCATCCGGCACGCTGGAGTTGATCTCGCCCGAGATGAAGTAACAATCCTCCAGCGACCTCAGCAGCTCCGACATCTTCCGCCCGGTCTTCGAGAGCATTTCCATAATCAACAGGGACGGGATGATGCCGGAGTCGGCGTAGTTGAAGCCTTCAAAGTAGTAGTGGCCGGTGACCTCGCCGCCGAATAGCGCGCCGTCGGTGGCCATGCGACGCTTGATAAAGGCGTGGCCGACCCGCTCCATCAGCGGGATGCCGCCGGCCGCTGTGATCAGCTGCGGCACCGCCCACGAGGCGCGCACATCGTAGACGATCTTGCTGCCTGGTCGCCGCTCGAGCAGATAGCGGCCGAGCAGCGCGGTCAGATAATCCCCGGCTACAAACTCGCCGCGATCGTCGATCACAAAGAAGCGGTCGCCGTCGCCGTCGAAGGCGAAGCCGGCGTCGGCGCTCTCTGCCACCACTCGGCGCTCAAGCTCGGCGCGATTCTCCGGCTGCAATGGGTCGAGCCCATGATTGGGCAGGCTGCCATCCGGCTCCAGGTACAGGCCGACAAGATCGATTGGCAGCCGCTCGAAGACGCGCTTGAGGATCGGGCCGACCATGCCGTTGCCGGTATCGGCAACTACTTTGAGCGGCTTCAGCCCATGTACATCTAGTAGCCCCAGCACCGCCTCGACAAATTGCTCCGACAGGTCCAGTTCGCTCATGGCGCCCTTGCCTGCGACGGGAGCGAATGCGTCGGTCTCGACGATCCGGCGCAGATCCTGGATGCCCTCGGCGCCGCTGAGCAGGTAGGGCATCTGCCGCACCATCTTGAAACCACTGTACTCTTTCGGATTATGCGAGGCCGTAACCATCATGCCGGGCAGCTGCTTCTGAGAGCAAGCGAAGTAGAACTGATCGGTGCTGACCATGCCGATATTGATCACATCGGCGCCTTGATCCATAATACCGCGCGCCACCGCATCGAAGATCTGCGGGCCGGACAGACGCATGTCCCGCCCGACCAGTACCCGATCGGCTTGGAGGAACGTTACAAACGCTCGCCCGATCGCGTAGGCAGCCTCCTCGTTCAGATCGGTCGGGTATATGCCACGGATGTCATAGGCTTTGAAAATGCCAGGGTTGACATGCATCGTTCTTCTCCTCACAGGGCCAATCTTCAAACATGATATATCCTTGCAGTTTTAACATTTGGGGGTTCGGGGGTGCCAGCCGGCGGCGAAGCCGCCGGCTGGCACCCCCGAACCCCCAGGGGAGGTCCAGGAGGGGCCCGCGGCCCCTCCTGGACCTCCCCAACCCAGCCCCTTTGTACAAAGTGCAAACAGTGTACATGAAACAATACTCTTCCATTATATTGGCATGCTTGCGCCGCATATTCAACATTCTGTCATCTCAGCGCATATAAACGCTGACGATATTGCCATCTGAGCTATGGTATAGTCATGCTGCCAGCACAGCTGCGCCGCGATCGATTCCGTATCGGGGCCATATGATAGAGAGCAGCCAGCTCAGCCATACACCGCCGGTGGAACTACGCTACTTTGCCGCCCCAAGGGACGATTGGGAGCTGCTGCTGCTGCGCGCGCGCCAGCTTGGTGCAGACACGATCGCCTCGCGCGTACCATGGGCGTGGCACGCGCCCGCGCCGGACGTGCTGGATTTCGACGGCGCGACCGACAAGCGCTGCGACCTGGTCGGCTTCGTGCGCCTGTGTAGCCGGCTTGGCCTGCGTGTGCTGCTGGACCCCGGGCCTATTCATGGCAATCTGCTTGGCGCGGGGGTGCCGGCATGGCTACTTCAGCAGCATCCCAGCGTGCAGGCGCATGGGCCGGATGGTACGCCCTGGCTCGACACGGGTGGCTTGCCGCATCCTAGCCCGCAACACCCGGAGTTTCTGGTTGCGGCGCGCGGTTGGATCGCCGAGTTCAGCGCGGCTATGCGCGCGCTCCAGGCGCCCTCTGGCCCGATCGGCGCGCTGTGCATCGCCAGCGCTCGCATACCCGAGTTCGATGACAGCCAGGCCACAGGCGAGCCTCGAGACACGCCGAATCAGCTTGTAGATTTGCCCGACGAATTTGCGGCCTCATATCACGACAGCGCCACGCTAACCCTGCTCGACTGGCTGCGCGCAGATGGCTGGAGTGTGCCGTTGCGCGATGGCAGCTTGATCTGGCAGGTGCCGCGCTCGCTATCCGGGCCACACGCTGAGCCAGCCAGCGCCGTGCTGCTTGAGCTGCCGGCCGGCCCTGGCCACCCCCTGCTCCACGCCGCACCGGCGCCGATCAGCTCGCTGCTTCGAAGCGACGGCAGCGCCTGCCCGGATTTCTGGCGCATCAAGATCAGCAGCCTGCTGATCGCTTCAGCTGGCGCCGACGCTGCGGGCGCCAGCGCGCCAGCCGATCTGGCGCTTGCCGACACCTGGCGGCCAGGCTACCCCGATCGGGCGCGCGCCGCCATATCTGTGCTGGTGCAGCGGCTGCGGCAAGCAAGCGTCGCGTTTGTTATGCTCGACCTGAATGCGGCTTCAGCACAGGACCTGGCGCGCTACGCGCTGATTGTTCTGCCAGATGCCGTGACATTCGAGCCGGCGATACAGCAGAAACTGGCGCAGTGCTCCAACATCGCGCTGCTCAGCGAGCAGGCCAATTCTCACGTCGCGACAATCAACGACGCGGACGATATCGCCCTTTCTCCCCTTCGCCCTTTCTCCCCCCCGCCCGCTCGCCCCCTGGCGGCTCAGATACCGATCGATATCAGTGCCGACCGGCTGGCCGAGCTGATCGAGGAGCGCGGCGGAATACCCCGCTACGCTTGGGCCGATGGCGCGGATGTCGACCTCATGGTCCGCTATGGAGCCTCCCACACCTACGTATCGATCCATAATCGTCGGCCGGCGCCCTACAACGGCATTCTGGCCTACCGCGGCCGCGACGGCGCGGTCCTGCACCTGCACGCCGGGATCGGCGCGGGGCGAAGTGGCACGGTGCTGCTGAACGACGACGAAGTATTTGGTGCAGCGATCGATGGCGACGGCGCCGAGGGTGGCTGGCTAGCGCGCGGGCTGCGCAGCAGCGCGCTGTTCAATACCGGCGCTGGCGCGCTGGCGCGCTGCGGCGAGGGGTTGCTGCTCGCGGCGGCCCAGAGCGGTCGTTTCCAGGCACGCCGCGCCGAGGGCTGGACGGCGATGCGCGCCCATCGGCTACTGCTCAACGGCGCGCTGCTACCGGCCCAGGCCCAGATCGACTCAACCCATATCGTTGTGGCATATATAGCAGAGGACGCGCGTGGCCAGACCGATATGTATCTGGTTCTGCCCGACGGCGCCGCGCCGCCGTATGTGCGTAGCTACCTGGCAGCCCTGCTGACGGGGCGCGCCGCTCTGCTGCGGCGTGCCCCGTCACTTGCCAAAGGCGCAAGTGAACAGGTTGAAAGGCACGCCGGCTCTATTCTGGGCGCAATCGAACCGCTCGGTTCAGCCGCCGCACAGCTTGAGACAGCGGCCGAGCAGTTCACTACGCTCGACGATTACAGTGCGGCGTGGAGCGCCGCCAATGCGCTGTGCCTGCCGACGATCGCCGCTCTGACACAAACGCTGACACAGACGCGCGGGGCGCGGCTGGCCGGCAAACTCGATACCGCCGCACACCAGGCGCTCGAACAGCAGATCGCACGAATCATTGATATTGCAACGTTTTGATGATTGACACCCCTTCTCATTTGGCATCCCAACCGATCCGCGTTATCATGGATATGTGATTGAAGATTGTTGGCATGTCGCTGGCCGCCCCGTGATGCGGCGAGTGGGCATCGCCCGGATCAAGTGAGTTCATGTCGAATACCCCGAGCTACGACCCCGCCAACCCGCTGATCGTCCAGAGCGACCGCACGCTATTGCTGGAAGTCCAGAGCCCGCGCTTCGCCGAGGCGCGTGAGGCGATCGGCCCATTCGCCGAGCTAGAGAAGAGCCCCGAGTACATCCACACCTACCGGATCACGCCGCTCTCGCTCTGGAACGCCGCCGCCGCCGGTCTGCCGGCCGCGACGATGGTCGAACAGCTCAGGGCCTTCGCCAAGTACCCGGTGCCGCAGAACGTCGTCGCCGATGTCCACGAGCTGGCGGGGCGCTGGGGCCGCCTGCGGCTGGAATCGCACAACGACGAGCTGCTGCTGATCGCCGACGAGCAGGCGCTGCTGATCGAGCTGTCGCGTCGCGATGAGATTCGGCCGCTGCTGGGCCAGTTGCGCGGCTGGGGCATGGTCGCCGTGCCGGGCGGCAACCGCGGCTTGCTTAAGCAGGCACTGATCAACGCCGGCTGGCCGGCCGAGGACCTGGCCGGCTATGTCGAGGGCGAGTCCTTCCCGATCGGGCTGCGGCTGGATCACTTCCATGTGCGCGACTACCAGCGCGAGGCCGCCGATGCCTTCTTCGCCGGCGGCGATGTGCGTGGCGGATCGGGCGTGGTAGTGCTGCCGCCCGGCTCCGGCAAGACCGTGGTCGGGCTGGCGGCGATGGCGCTCATAGGCCAATCGACGCTGATCCTGACCACCAACCGCACCTCGGTCAACCAGTGGCGCCGCGAGCTGCTCAAGAAGACCGATGTCCAGGAGCCGCAGATCGCCGAATATACGGGCGAGCGCAAGAACATCGCGCCGGTCACGATCTCGACCTACCAGATGCTGACCCACCGGACCGAGAAGAACGGCGACTTCCCGCACCTGCGGCTGTTCTCCGATCGCGAGTGGGGCCTGATTGTCTACGACGAGGTTCACCTACTGCCGGCGCCGGTGTTCCGCGCCACCGCCGAGATCCAGGCCAAGCGCCGGCTGGGCCTGACGGCCACGCTGGTGCGCGAGGATGGCCGTGAGGCCGATGTCTTCTCGCTGATCGGGCCGAAGAAGTACGATGTGCCCTGGCGCGATCTCGAACAGCGCGGCTGGATCGCCGAGGCATCCTGCACGGAGGTACGAGTCAGCTTGCCCGAGGACGAGCGCATGGCCTATGCCACCGCCGAGCCGCGCGAGATGTACCGGATCGCGGCTGAGAATTCGCGCAAGCTGCCGCTGGCCCGGGCGATCATGGCGCAGCACGAGGGTGCCCAGACGCTGGTGATCGGCCAGTATTTGGCTCAGCTCCAGTACATCGCCGACAACCTGGCCGCGCCGCTGATCACCGGCAAGACGCCCCAGAAGGAGCGCGAGCGGCTATTCGAGGCCTTTCGCCAGGGCGAAGAGCCGCTGCTCGTTCTCTCAAAGGTCGGCAACTTCGCGCTCGACCTGCCCGACGCCGAATTGCTGATCCAGGTCTCGGGCACCTTTGGATCGCGCCAGGAGGAGGCCCAGCGCCTCGGCCGCATCCTGCGCCCCAAGGCGGATGGCCGCGCGGCCCACTTCTATACGATCGTCACGCGCGACACGCAGGAGCTGGATTTCGCACACAACCGCCAGCTGTTCCTAGCCGAGCAGGGCTACAGCTACCGCATTCTCGACGCGAATGAGCTACTCTAACGCTGTCATCGTGCCGTAACCATGCGTAAAAACTTTTGTGGTATAATCGCCCAAGAGATGGGTTTGGTCTAATCACGAGCGAATACGTCATAGTTACGAGCACTGAGAGAGCAGGAGTCATGAGCGAACTTGGCGAGCGGTTGCACGAAGCCCGCGAAAGCCAGGGGATCAGCCTTTCCCAGGCCGCCGTCGAGACGCGCATCTTACAGCGTTACCTGGTGGCGCTTGAAGATGGCGATTACCAGCATCTTCCCGGCGATGTGTACGCCCGCGGCTTCATTCGCAACTACGCCGATTATCTCGGCATCCCGGCCGACGAGCTGATCGAGCTCTACCGCCGCGAGCGCGGAATGAGCGAGCCGATTCGCGTAGTGCCGGCGACGTCGTCGCCGCGCGTGCGCGGGCTGGTTGTCCCAAGCTTCTTTGGCGTCTTTTTCGTGGTGCTGGTGCTTGTGGGCGCGAGCTACCTGGCCCTGAGCGCGCTCAATTTTGTCGGCGAGAGCGCGCAGCCACAAGTGGCCAGCGCGCCGACAACGGCGCCGACGCCGCTGCCGCTGCCGACCGCGGCGCCCGAGCCATCCACCGAGCCACAGGCTGCCGCAGAAGCAACCACACCAGCGCTTGGCCCTGCTGGAGCCGCCATCAGCCCCACCAGCGCGCCGACAGCCCCGCCCGACGCGCCGATCCTGGCTGACATCAGCATCGACAGCGGCGACAATCGGGGTTCCTGGCTCCAGATCAAAGTCGATGGGCAAACAGTGTTCCAAAGGGTGCTTGGCCCAGGCCAGTCGCTGCCGACCTTCAAGGCCCAGCGCGATTTCTGGATCCGCGCCGGCAATGCCTCGGTCGTCTCAGTGGTGATCAACGGGCAGAAGCAGTGCTGCTCCGCCAACCCCGGCGAGGTTCAGACCTTCACCTGGCCACCGCGCTAATTGAGGTGATCGTGGCGACGTATGCAGGGGGCCTCGCCCCCTGCTTTTGTGTTATACTGGCGTGCGTTTGTCGTGTAAGACAAGGTTCTTGCTCGCTTGACAGTTGGTTGGGGTGAGGTTTGGGGCGCAGCTGCGCCCCAAACCTCACCCCAACCGACAGACTGTAAAGCAAGAAGTGCCTTTCTGAAACCTTTAGGACTTACGCAGTTGGCGTTTTAGTGGCGGCGCGGGGCCGCAGGCCCCGAGAACCTTCTTTTCTACCCACCTGTGGCGGCAAAGCCGCCGCAGGTGGGTAGAAAAAGAAAGGGGTTCTTTGGAGGGCAAAGCCCTCCAAACCTCCCAACCGCGTAACTCCTAGCCTTGTCTAAGGAAAAAAAGATGCCCGCTGAAAGCACATTCGATATCGTCTCGGAGTTCGACCGGCAGGAACTGGTTAACGCCGTGGACCAGACGCAGCGCGAGGTTCGCACGCGCTACGACTTGAAAGATAGTAAGACCGATCTGACTCTAGGCGACAAGGAGCTGACGATCACCGCCGACTCCGAGATGCACGTGGCCG
Source organism: Roseiflexaceae bacterium (assembly GCA_035258585.1). GTDB lineage: Bacteria > Chloroflexota > Chloroflexia > Chloroflexales > Roseiflexaceae > DATFXE01. The sequence goes on from DATFXE010000738.1 coordinate 7,128, forward strand.
CCGTTCGCGATATCCTGGAAACCAAGGCGCTGCGTCGCAACCTGTCGCTGAAGATCTTCAAGTGGGGCGCGATCGAGGAGATCGGCGGCCTGCGCGTACGCCAGATCGCCACGCTCCAGCAGGGCATCCCCGACGAGGTCGCCAAGAAGCTGCAGAAGCTGATCCGCGACCAGTTCCCGAAAGTCCAACCACGCATCCAGGGCGACGCGCTGCGGATCGGCAGCAAGAGCCGCGACGAGCTGCAAGGCGTGATCAAGCTGGTCAAAGAGCGCCAAGACGATTTTACGGTGCCGTTGCAATTTACGAATTACCGGTAGAAGTTTTGAATTCTGAGTTTTGAGTTCTGAGTTACGAGTAGCTCAACTCAAAACTCAGAACTTGAGTATGAAATACCATATCATAACCTTAGGCTGCCCCAAGAACGCCGTCGACAGCGAGGGCATGGGCGGCATCCTGGCGGCGCAGGGCCACACCGCGGTCACACAGCCCGGCGACGCTGATGTCGTGATCGTCAACACATGCTCCTTCATCGCCGCTGCCCGCGAGGAGACGCTTGGCGTACTGCGCGAGATGGCCGATGGCAAAACGCCAGGGCAAAAGCTCGTGGCCGCCGGCTGCATGGCCGAAAGCCATGGGGCGCTGGTGCAGGCCGTGCCCGGCGTGGACGCGATTTTGAGCACGCGCGAGTGGATGAAGATCGGCGAGCTCGTCGGAGACAAGGAGACAAGGCCTGCCCTGAGTGGCAGCGAAGGGAGACAAGGAGACAAGGAGACCGGGACAAAAGGCAGCGCCTGGGGCGAGATCATTCCATTAACAACCATCACATCGACACCCCAACCTCCAACCCCCAACTCCCAACTCCCAACTCCCGATCTAAGCGTGCCTGGCGAATACGCCGACTGGCGCACCGCGCCGATCCGCCGCCACGCCGGTGGGCCATCGGCCTATCTGAAGATTTCCGATGGCTGTAATTTGCGCTGCGCTTTCTGCACGATCCCCTCGTTCAAGGGCGATATGCGCTCCAAAGCGATGGGCGCGATCCTGGGCGAGGCCCAGGAGCTGGCCGCGCAGGGGGTGAAGGAGATCGTGCTGGTGGCGCAGCACCTGACCGACTACGGCCGCGATCTGAAACTGAAGGATGGGCTGGCGACACTGCTGGACGAGCTGTGCGACGTGCTGCCGCCGGACACCTGGCTGCGGCTCATGTATGCCTACCCGCACGGCATCAGCGAGCAGCTGATCGAGACGATGGCGCGCCACCCGCAGATCTGCGCCTACCTCGACATGCCGCTCCAGCACGCGCACCCCGACACGCTGCGGCGCATGCGCCGGCCGCCGGATACCGAGCGGACCAAAGGCATCATCCGCGACCTGCGCGCCGCCATGCCCGATATCGCGCTGCGCTCGACCTTCATCGTCGGCTTCCCCGGCGAGACGCGCGAGGAGTTCGCCGCGCTCCAATCCTTCCTGGAAGATGTCCAGCTCGATCGGGTCGGCGTGTTCCGCTACTCGCAGGAGCCCGGCACACACGCGGCTACGCTGCCCTGCCAAGTGCGCGAGCGGGTGATCGAGCGGCGCTGGCACGAAGTGATGCAACTCCAGCAGCAGGTGTCGCTCGCGCGCAACCGGCGCTGGGAAGGCCGCACGCTCAGAATGCTTGTGGAAGGGCAGGGTACGTCGGACGATGGCGCGCCACTGACCGTCGGGCGTTCGTTCCGCGACGCGCCAGAAGTCGATGGGCAGGTGTTCGCCTGGGGTGTCGCGCGGCCGGGCAGCTTTGTGAATGTGCGCGTGACGCAGGCGCTTGAGTACGATCTGTGGGGCGAACTGAGTGACGAGTGACGAGTGACGAGTGACGAGTGGCGG
>DATFXE010000739.1:0-3536 GCA_035258585.1 Roseiflexaceae bacterium
GACCTGCTGCTGCTGGCCGAAACCGACGGCGAGACCGCGACACAGCAGCTGGTGCGCGAGCTATGCGTGGCCGATCGCGTGATGTGTGTATAAAAGGAGCAAATAAGTGACCATTATCGGATACGCCGCCGCGCTCGAGCAGTTCCCTCCGACCGAGCTGCTGAACTACTCTATCCTGGCCGAACAGAACGGCTTCAAGGGCGTCATGGCCGCCGACCACTTCCAGCCCTGGGTGCCGCGACAGGGCAACAACGCCTTCGTCTGGTCGTGGATGGCGGCGCTGGGCCAGGCCACCAAGATGCTGACCTTCGGCCCGGGCGTGACTTGCCCGTCGTTTCGCTATCACCCGGCCGTGATCGCGCAAGCCGCCGCAACCCAGGAGGCCATGACGCCGGGGCGCTTCTGGCTGGGGCTCGGCAGCGGCGAGGCGCTCAACGAGCATGTCGTCGGCGGCGTCTGGCCCGAGCCGCATGTGCGGCTGAAGATGATGCAGGAGGCGATCGAGATCATCAAAAAGCTGTTCAGCGGCAAGGTCGCGCGGCACGACGACGGCACATACTTTACGATGGAGCGCGTGCGCCTGTGGACATTGCCCGAGCGTCCCGCGCCGATCTACGTCGCCACGGCAGGACCGATCACGGCCAAGTGGACTGGTGAAAACTGTGATGGTATCATCACCCCTGGCGCCAGCATCGAGAAGCTTAAGGGTCTGCTGGACGCCTTCGAGAAAGGCGCGCGCAGCGTCGGCAAGGACCCGGCCACGATGCCCAAGCTGCTCCAGCTGCATATGTCCTGGGCCGAGACCTCCGAGGAGGCGATGCAGAACGCACTGACCGAGTGGCCGAACGGCGGCATGCCCTTCCCCAAGCAGGATATCCGCTCACCCGAGGACTTCGCGGAGATCGCCAAGCTGGTGCGGCCGGAGAACTACAAGAACCGCATGCTGATCTCGCCCGATCTGGATGAGCACCGCGCCTACATCCAGCAGTTTATCAACTTGGGCTTCGACGAAATCCATGTCCACAATGTCGGGCGTAACCAGGAACAGTTCATCAAGTCCTTCGGCGAGCAGGTGATCCCGAAGCTATCATCGCATTAGCGCGCATCATCTTGGGGATGGGGGATAGGAGTTGGGGCATACATGAGTTACCCCGATTTATCGGGGTGGCTCCCGTGGCGTCCGAATACGCCGTGGCGCATTCCCACGCCCTCGCAGCCACAAAATGAAAGAGAGTGCACGTATTCCTTCGGGCCGCTGCGCGGCCCGAAGGAATACGTGCGCCCAGCAGAATGCAGCGATCAGTACCAGGGCCGTCTCCAAACTTCACCCGCATCTTTGTGCTACAATGCGCTGCCACAATGGGTCTTATGAACGAGGAACAGCATGCCGACAACGACGCTGAGCGACAAAGCTCGCGCATTCCTGGTGGAAAAGCGCTTCGCCGTCCTGGCGACGATCAATCCGAATGGTACACCGCAGTTGACAACTATGTGGTATGAGCTGCAAGGCGATGAGATCATGATGAATACCAAGGTCGGCCGGGCCAAGGAGCACAACCTGCGCCGCGATCAGCGGATCTCGATCTGCGTCGAAGATGGCTACCACTACGTCACTGTATCCGGCACCGCGCGGCTGATCGACGATCAGCCGACCGCCCAGGCCGATATCAAGCGCTTGGCCGAGCGCTACCACAACCCACAGAAGGCCGAGCAGATGTCGCGCGACCAGTTCTCAAAAGAGCAGCGGATGACGTTCCGCATGTCGATCGAGCGCGTTATCGAGGATTTGTAGGGTCTTAAGACAAGGGCAGGATAAGTGGTCAGTGGTTAGTCGTTAGCATTGACGACTAACCACTGACCACTGACAACTGACGACTATGCACGACATCGCACTAACCGAGCTTATCGCCGAGGCGCGCGCGGCGCTGACCGGCCGCCACTACCCGCCGGAACTGCTGGCGCGGCTCGACCTGCTCGGCGAGCCGGCTTTGCACGCATCTCCATGGCTGGCGCTGCTGCAAGGCAGGAGGCTATGCCGCCTGCACAGCCGCTTCGCCGAAGCCACCGTGCTGATCGACCATGCACTGGCGGCATTTCGCGCCCAGAGCGATCGCGAAGGTGAGCTGTGGGCGCTGGCCGAGTGGGTTGTGATGCAGTACCACGCCCGCAGTTTCGAAGCCGGGCTGGCCGGCATCACGCCGCTGCTCGATCGGCCAATGCGCGCGTATTTGCGGGCCGAGCTGCGCTTCGGCCGCTTTCTGTGCCTGATTGGCCAGCTGCGGCTGCGTGAGGCGGTGGCCGATGGTGAGGCCGCGCTTGCCGCGCTGGACGACGACCCTGACCCATGGCTCCAGCGCGTCGGCCGCATCCAGATGCTGCGGAATATCGCCGCTGGCTACTACTACCTTGGCGCAGTTCGGCAGGCGGTGGCCGCAGCCGAGCGTGCGGCCGACCTGGCGCGCGAGCACCCCGACACCGCCGACATGCGCCCTTGGTGCTCGTACGAACTGGGGCTGGCCTACTGGCGCCAGGGCCGGCTGGCCGCCGCAACTGAGACGCTCGATCACGCGCGCCGGCTCGCCGAAACCTGGCAGCACCGCGAGCTGTGGCGCTGGGCAGTGGCGGCTCAGGGCCATGTGCTGCGCGATCAGGACCGGCTGGATGCGGCGCTGGCGTCCTACCAGCTGGCCAACTGCTGGGGCGAAGATCCCGAGGGTCCAGCTTTCATCCAACTCCGGCAGGGCCGCATGGCTGAGGCGCGCTGGAGTTGCGAGGCGCGCGTCGCGCTGGCCCAGCTTGAAGGATCGCATGGCGACGCCGAGCTGTTGCTCGGGCTGATCGAGCTGAAAAGCGGGCGCCCCGGCGAAGCGCTGGCGCTGATCGACGACGCCCTGCGGTTCTATGTCGAATCCGGCGCTGGCTACCATGAAGCGAGTGCGCAGCTCTACCGTGCGGCGGCTGGCCTGGCGCTCGGCCAGGCCAATCTGGTCGAGAACGGGCTCACAAGCTACCTGCGCTACGCCGCAAGCGAAGAAGTGCTGATCTGTGCCTGGTGGCTGCCCGAGCTGATCGAGCCGCTGCTGCTCAACGCGGTGCGGCGCGGAATTGAGCCAGCCTGGGCGCAGCGCCTGCTGGCCGAGCGCTTCGCCAGCCAGCCGAGCGCTGGCTCTGCGGTGCCTTCGTCGCGCGAAACGACCGAGCTGGAGATCGCGCGGCGCATGCAGCTCAGCCTGCTACCTGAACTGCCTCCGGTAATGCCCGATCTGGATATCGCGGCGCTGGTAGCCCCGGCCTCCGAGATCGGCGGCGACTTCGTGGGCTACTTCCCGCACGGCGCCGACCCAGATGTCGCCACGCACCGCCAGCTTGGCGTCGCCGTCGGCGATATCTCCGGCAAAGGGTTGGGCGCAGCGCTGCTGCTCAGCGGCGCGGTCGTGGCCCTCAACACTGTCGCTGCCGGCGGCGCGGCCCCCACGCAGGTGGCCGATGCGCTACACGCGGCGATGCTGCCCTACACCAGCCGCAGCCGCATGACA
>DATFXE010000740.1:0-13572 GCA_035258585.1 Roseiflexaceae bacterium
CAGGCGAATCACGCCTTTGATCAGCCTGAAGATAAGACCGATCACCAGCAGGCCGATGATGATTGCGACGATCGGATTGATACCGGCGATATCCATAATAACACTCCATTTTCATTTGCGTCCGACCCGAGTAAGCGTGCCCCAACTCCTATCTCCCAACTCCAGCGCGTGGTGCTCTACTCATACCTGAGCGCATCGATCGGCCGCAACAGCGCCGCGCGCCGGGCCGGGTAGATGCCGAAGAATAACCCAACCGCCATGGAGAAGCCCAGCGCCAGCAGCATCGCCGAGGGCGTGACCACCGGTGTGATCAGCCCGGTCAGGCTGACGGCGAACGAGATAAGATTCCCGAGCAGCAGGCCGATGATCCCACCCAGCACGCTGACCACCAGCGCCTCGGTCAGGAATTGCTGCAAGATATCGCGTCGCCGCGCGCCGACTGCTTTGCGCAGGCCGATCTCCTTGGTGCGCTCGGTGACGGAGACGAGCATAATATTCATCACGCCGATCCCGCCGACCAGCAGCGAGATTCCGGCGATCGCGCCCAGAAACGCGGTCAGAATCGATGTGATCTGGTTGAGCGACGACAGCACATCGGCCTGGTTGAAGACGCTGAAATCGTCCTGTGATCCGTCGGCCTTGAGCCGGTGCTGCTTGCGCATGATCGTCGCGATCTGGGCCGAGACGGCGTCTATCCGCTTAGCGTCGGCCACCTGAATGGTGATGCTGGAGATCCGCGGGCTGGATGTATCGGCCGCGCGTGCCCCGAACAGCTTCAGCTGCGCCACGCCAAGCGGCACGAACAGCTGATCGTCGACCGAGCCGAAGCCGCTGCCGCCCTTCTTTTCCAGCACGCCGATGACCTGGAAGGTCTGCCCTTTGATCCGCACCGTCTTGCCGACCGGCGTGGCCAGCCCAAACAGGTCCTCGGCGACATTGCCGCCCAGCACTGTCACCGCGCGCATGCCTGCGACCTGGCTCTCGGTGAAGAGCTGCCCGCGCGCGACCGCCAGATTACGCACCGCGAAGTAGCTCGGCGTCACTCCGACAACCGGCGACTGGCTGTTGTTTGCGCCCGCCACCACCTGCGCGCCATTCTGATAGGTCGGCGCAACTGTCACGGCGGCTGGCAGCGCGCCGGGCTTGACCAGCGCCTCGGCGTCCGCCAGCGTCAGCCCCTGCGACTGGATGGCGGCCGGGCCGGGGCCGCGCCGCTGGCCGGGAAAGACCGTCAACAGATTGCTGCCGATGCTGGAGATCTGGCTGGTGATCGCGACCTGCGCGCCATTGCCGATCGCCATAAGCGCCACCACCGACGCCACGCCGATGATGATGCCGAGCATCGTCAGGATGGTGCGCAGCTTATTGGCGCGCAGGCTGCTCAGCGCGATCTTCACGCTCTCCCAGATGCCGCCGCTCAGATCGATCCGCGTCCGACGGCGTGGTCGGGTGGTGGCTGGTATACGTTCAGTTCGTTCCATGAACATGTCTCCTTGCCCTTTGACAACGTGAGGCGGTGACGGGGTGAGGGGGTGACAAATCTCGTCACCTTGTCACAGGCTACGGCCCAAACCCGCCAGTCCGCGGCCGTGGCGCGGCCAGCATCACCACGTCGCCCTCTTTCAGTCCCGAGGTCACCTCGGTGAACGAGTCGCCCACCAGGCCGGTCGTGATCTTTACCGGCTGGATCGCATTGCCGTTTTTCACCTCGACCTGCGGGCCACCGTCGGTCTCCTGGATCGCGCCGTTCGGCACCAGCAGCACGTCGCTGCGCTTGTCGGTGATAATCGAGACGGCCGCGCTCAAGCCTGAGCGCAGCAGCTGCTCGGTCGGCTTGAGGTTGACGCGCGCCAGGTAGGTCGTCACGTTCTGCTGCGTTGTCGCGGTTGGTGCGATATAATCGAGCGTGCCGCTCAGCTTCTGGCCCGGCAGGGCATCCAGCTCGATCGCCGCCTCCTGGCCGACTCGCAGGTGCGCCAGGTCGGCCTCGCTGATATTCACGTCGACGTGAAATGCCGAGTCATCTACCATCGTGATCGCCGCCGTCTGAGTGCCGGTCGCGCCGACGCTATCGCCAGGCTTGATGCCGACAGTGGCGATCGTGCCGCCGAAGGGCGCGTCCAGTTCAGAGAGCTGGCGATTGATGTTGGCTTTTGCGAGGTTGGCTTCGGCCTGGGCCACATTGGCCTCGGCCTGCGCCAGGTCCTTTTCGGCCGGCGGGGCCATCAGCGCATCCAGCGCGGCCTGGCGCTGCTCGACAGTCGCCTGGGAGATGGCGATATCATTTGGCGTGCCGCCGGATAGCTGGTTGAGCTGGGCCTGTGCCTGGGCAACCTTGGCCTCTGCGGCGGTCAGTTTCTGCGGGGTCGGGTTTTGCAGCGCGTCGAGCTGGCGCTGTGCGTCGGCCAGCTGCTGCTCGGCCAGCGGCACATCGGTCGCCTCTTTCTGGCGCGCGTTGTCGTAGGCGATCTGCGCCTGTGTGACGGCGTCCTCGGCGCTGTGGAGCGCAGCTTCGGCTTGCACGAACGCGTCGTAATACTGCTGGCGCTGGGCGTCGTTCAAGGTGTTGGGCACCGATTTGCCCTGGGCGTTGGTTTTGGAAGGATTGATGGGGTCGCGGCCGGTCTCCTGGACATACCGCCAGCTCTGCGACGCCGTGGCGTATTTCGATTGCGCCTGAGTCAGCGCTGTCGTCGAACGGTTCAGATCCAGCTCGGCGCGGGTCTTGGCGGCCGAATCGCCGTCGCGCGTATTCTGGAGGCTGGTCTGAGCCTGCGCAACCCTGAGCTGTGCGGCGCTGATATCGGCCGGCCCAGGGTTCTTGAGCGTGGCCAGGTCGGCCTGGGCCGCACGCAGCTGGGCGCGGGCGCTGGCGATATCGGCGGCACGCGCGTTTCCATGCTGCTGCTGCTTCAGCTGGATCTGGGCCGCTTCGAGCTGCGCCCTGGCGGTGCGAATATCGGTCTCTTTCGGGCCGTTTTTGATCGCGCTAAGCGCGGCCTGCGCGCTCTTCAGGTTTGCCTCGGCCTGCAGGACCTGCTGATCCAGATCGCGTGTGTCGATCGCCGCCAGCCGCGCGCCCTGCTGAACCCGCTGGCCTTCCTTGACGAGCACCTGCGCCACGATTCCACTGGTTCCGAAATTCAAGCTGGCGTCCTGTACAGGCTTGATCTGGCCGCTGCCGCTTACACTCTGGATCAGCTCGCCACGCGTGATTGTCGCGGTAGCGGTGTTTGCGCTTGTCGTCGGTCCACCACAGCCTGCTAAGGCCAGGCCCACAATGCCGATCACCAGGATGAAGCGAGACGTTCGCTGCATAGTGCTCCTCGCTCAATTTGTTCCGCTGCCATTGTAGCATCTCGCCCGATCTCTCGTAAACCAAGGCAGGATACGTATTGGAGAGATGAGAACTTGTGAAAGATCCGACATCCTGCTAACACTCTGCCCGTTGAATCTCTGCTCAACTCGTGGTAGAATACTGTTCGTGAGGCGTGCAATTGGGCACGCCAATCATTTAAGCTGGGGTCTTAGCACTCAAGGTATGTGAGTGCTAGAAATGTGGATAATCTGATGGAGTAGCTGCCATGGCGGCTGAGATCAGCGAACGTCGCGAGCTTGTGCTCAAGCTTGTGATCCAGGAGTTTATCGAAAACCCACTGACACCGGTGGCGTCGGAGCTGCTGGTGCGCAAGTATGGGATGAATGTCTCCTCGGCAACGATTCGCAATGAGATGGCTGCGCTGGAAGATCTCGGCTATCTGACCCACTGGCATACATCGGCCGGCCGCGTGCCGACAGATGCCGGCTATCGCTACTATGTTGAAAACCTGATGGATCGCACCCCGCTCTCGGCCACTGAGCAGCGCACCATCCGGCACCAGTTTTATCAGGTGCGCTCCGAGCTCGACCAGTGGATTCAGCTGGCTGGCGCGGTGCTGGCGCGCACCGCTCAGAATGCCTCGGTCGTGACGCAGCCGCGCGCCTACCAGGTGCGCTTCAAGCACCTGGAGCTGATCGCCATCCACGATACGACGGTGCTACTGGTGCTGGTGTTGCACGACGGTACAATTCGCCAGCAGACCTTTTCGGTCGAGTCGGCGCGCTCGCAGGATGATCTGAGTCGTGTCGCGTCGCGGATCAATGAGCGTTGCCACGACGCGGTGGTTGGCAAAATCGAAGACCTGTTGCACCAGGATCGTGCGCTGCCGCTGCCGACGCTCGACGATTTGGAGCAGCAAGTGCTCGATCTGGTGGTGAAGGCCATGCGGCAGCTCGAAGAGCAGGTAAACAGCCAGATCCATAGCGATGGCCTGATCGAGATGCTCAACCAGCCCGAGTTCGCGCAAGTCGAGCGCGTGCGCCAGGTGCTGGAGATGCTGCAAGGTGGCAAGGGCCTCAGCCCGCTGATTCCGCGCGCGCTGGCCAGCAATGGTGTGCAGGTGGTGATCGGCGGCGAGCATAGCCGCGACGAGATGCGTGAATACAGCGTCGTCCTGTCGCGCTACGGCATCACCGGCGAGGTCGTGGGTGTGCTGGGCGTGATCGGTCCAACCCGTATGGCCTACCCGCGCACGATCTCGACCGTTCGCTATATCTCAACTGTGATGAGCGATCTACTCGGCGATCTCTACGGTGGCGAGAGCAACCGATCATAAGTTAAGAGTTAAGAGTTTCGTATTCGGCAACTCAAAACTCTTAACTTATAACTTGTAACTCATAACTTTTTTGGAGGTTTAGACACAATGACGGAAGAGCAGAACAATCCTATCGAGACGACCGCAACCCAGGTGACTGTAAATGGCGATGGGCAGGCCGACGAGCTGGCCGCGCTGCAGGAGCGCGTGGCGCAGCTCGAAAAAGAGGCCGCCGAATATAAAGACCAATGGCTGCGCGCGGCCGCCGATTTTAAGAATTTCAAGCGCCGAACCGAGACCGAACGCGCCGATCTGATCCGTGGCGCCAGCGCCGGCCTGCTGCTGAAGTTGCTGCCGGTGGTGGATGACCTGGAGCGCGCGCTCGGCAGTGTGACGCCGGATGTGGCCGCGACGCCCTGGTATGCTGGCTTCAAGCTGATCCCGCAGAAGCTAAAGACCGTGCTCGAGAGCGAGGGTGTGACCCCGATCGAGGCGGTCGGCCAGGAGTTTGACCCGAACCTGCACGAGGCGGTGATCTACGAGTCCGCCGCAGGCCAGGAGGGCAAGGTTATCGGCGAACTGCAAAAGGGCTACAAGCTGCGCGATCGGGTGCTGCGGCCCACGATGGTAAAGGTCGGGCAAGGATAAAGCCAGTAGGCAGTTTGCAGGTCGCAGTAGGCAGTCATTATGAGACGCCTGCTGCCGACTGCCGACTGCCGACTGCCGACTGTCGACTAGGAGTATAGCATGGCAAAAGTTATCGGCATCGACCTTGGCACGACCAACTCGGTTGTGGCGGTGATGGAGGGCGGCGAGCCGGTCGTGATCTCGAACGCCGAGGGCAATCGACTGACTCCTTCTGTGGTGGCGATGAATAAATCTGGTGAGCGGCTGGTCGGCCAGGTCGCCAAACGCCAGGCGGTCACGAACCCCGAGAACACGGTTTTCTCGGTCAAGCGCTTCATGGGCCGCAAACTCAACGAAGGGGTGGTTCAGCGCGATAAAGATCTGGTGCCCTATAAGATGACCGCCGCTCCAAATGGGGATGTGCGCGTGCTGTTGAGCGGCCAGGAGCATGCGCCGCAGGAGATCTCGGCGATGGTACTGCAGAAGCTGAAGGCCGACGCCGAGGCCTACTTGGGCGAGCCAGTTGTACAGGCGGTGATCACGGTGCCGGCCTACTTCAACGACAGCCAGCGCCAGGCCACCAAGGATGCCGGCAAGATCGCCGGCCTGGATGTGCTGCGGATCATCAATGAGCCGACCGCCTCCGCGCTGGCCTATGGACTCGACAAGCAGGGCAAAGATCAGACGATCGTCGTCTACGATCTGGGTGGCGGCACCTTCGATATCTCGATTCTGGAGCTGGGCGACGGCGTGTTCGAGGTCAAGGCCACCAACGGCGACACGCATCTGGGCGGGGATGATTTCGACCAGCGGATCATCGAGTGGCTGGCGACTGAGTTCAAGCGCGAGACCGGGATCGATCTGCGCAGCGACCGAACGGCGCTGCAGCGCCTGAAAGAGGCGGCCGAGAAGGCCAAGATGGAGCTTTCAGGCGTGCTTCAGACCGAGGTCAACCTGCCGTTCATCACCGCCGACGCCAGCGGCCCGCGCCATCTCAATATCAACCTCACCCGCGCCAAGCTCGAGCAGCTGACCGGCGACCTGATCGACAAGACGATCGGGCCGGTCAAGCAGGCGCTGGCCGATGCCGGGCTGCGGCCGAACGATATCGACGAGATCATCTTGGTCGGTGGGCAGACGCGCATGCCGGCCGTCCAGGAAGCTGTGCGGCGCTTCTTCAACCGCGATCTGCATAAAGGCGTGAACCCGGATGAAGTCGTGGCGATCGGCGCGGCGGTGCAGGCCGGTGTGCTGGCCGGCGATGTTAAGGATGTGCTGCTGCTCGACGTGACCCCGCTGACACTGGGAATCGAGACATTGGGCGGCGTGATGACACCCTTGATCGAGCGCAATACCACTATCCCGACCCGTAAGAGCCAGGTTTTTTCGACCGCCAGCGACCGCCAGGCCAGCGTCGAGGTGCATGTGCTGCAGGGCGAGCGCGCCGAGGCGCGGCTGAACAAGTCGCTGAACAAGTTCGTGCTCGACGGTATCCCTTCGGCCCCGCGCGGCGTTCCACAAATAGAGGTCACATTCGATATCGACGCCAACGGCATTCTGAACGTCAGCGCGACCGACAAGGCGACCGGCAAAGCGCAGCATATTACGATCACCGCCTCCTCGGGCCTGAGCGACGAAGAGATCGAGCAGATGGTACGTGAGGCCGAGGCGCATGCCGACGAGGACCGGCGGCGGCGCGAGCTGATCGGGGTGCGCAACCATGCCGATACTTTGATTTACAATGCCGAAAAGACCCTGCGCGGCGCGGCCGACAAGATCGACCAGACATTGTGGGCCGATGTGGAGGCCAAAATCACCGCGCTGCGCAACACTCTGGAGAGCGAGGACGTATCTGAGATACAGAACCGCTCGGCTGAGTTGAATGTGCTGCTCCAGCAAGTTGGCCAGAAGATCTACGAGCAGAGCGGCGACGGCATGAGCAACGGCGAAGATGTGGTCGAGGGCGAATACCAAACCGATTAGGGGTTAAGGGTTAAGGGTTAAGATCATCGAAACTCTGGAGAACAATGCTCGCCTCAATCAGCGCAAGCGCCTGATCGATGGCCAAATGCTAAGATCATCGAAACTCTGGAGAACAATGCTCGTAATGGGACTAACCCGTAACCCTTAACCCTTAACACAGAGGAACATATGGCGGCGAAGCGTGATTACTACGAAGTCCTGGGCGTGCACCAGAACGCGTCTCAGGAAGAGATCAAGAAAGCATTTCGGCGATTGGCGCGCCAGTATCATCCGGATGTGAACCGCGAGGCTGGGGCCGATGTGATGTTCAAGGAGATCAACGAGGCCAACGAAGTGCTCTCGGATCCCGAAAAGCGCGCCATGTATGATCGTTTTGGCCACAGCGGTCTGGGCGGCTCGCCCGCCTATGATCCGTTTAGCGGCGGCACCGATCCGTTCGGCAGTATCTTCGAGGCGTTCTTTGGCGGCGCGGCCGGCCAGCGCCAAGGCCAGCGCGGCCCACAGCGCGGCGCCGATCTGCGCTACACGCTGGCGATCAGCTTCGAGGAGGCGATCTTCGGCGTGGAGAAGGAGATCGAGTTCCGGCGGCTGGAGGGATGCCCTGCCTGCCGCGGCAGCGGGGCTGAGCCGGGCACCGACCCGGTGCGCTGCCCCAAGTGCGGCGGCCTGGGCGAGATCCGCCAGCGCGCGCCGATCTTCAACATGGTCACGGTCACCACCTGCGACCAGTGCCGCGGCGAGGGCACGGTGATCGCCATCCCCTGCAAGGAGTGTCGCGGCGAAGGCCGCGTGCGCCAGAGCCGCAAGCTGACGGTGAAGATACCTGCGGGGGTGGATGGCTCCTCGCAGATCCGCATCACCGGCGAAGGCGAGTCCGGGCCGCGCGGCGGCCCGCATGGCAACCTGTACGTGGTGCTCGATGTCCAGCCGCACCAGTTCTTCGTTCGCGAGGGCAACGATATTCTGCTGGAGCTGCCGCTGAATATCGCACAGGCAACCCTTGGGACCGAGATCGATGTGCCGACAGTGGATGGCGCCGAGCAGTTGCGAATCCCTGGCGGGACACAGACCGGCGCGACGTTCCGGCTGCGCGGCAAGGGCGTGCCGTTCTTGCGCGGCAACGGCCGCGGCGACCAGATCGTGGTGACACGCGTGGTCGTGCCGACCCGGCTGACCGACCAACAGCGCCGGCTGTTCCAGGAGCTCGAGAAATCGCTCGAACCGGAGCAGATCGGTGGGCAGCAGGACGAGGGGTTTTTCGGGCGTCTTAAGAGCGCACTGGGGCTGTAAGCGCGGCAAGAGTAGATTGGTGTCCGACAATCTTACAGGAGCTCAAACGGAAGCGACGGACCGGTTGGAGAACCGGCCCGTCGCTTTTACTAATGCCCTCTTCCATTCGTGAAAGATCCTACGGGATCTTCAGCCCCGAAACCTGCAACTCGTCAGTCGTCCCCGGCACCGCGCGGCCATCCTGGGTGCGGTGCTGCAGGTGGATCAGAAAGCTCTTGCCGTCGCCAAGGAATTGAATCCCGGTGAACTCGGCGTTGCCATCCTTGAGCGTCATCACCCGGACGCAGCCGTCCGAGAGGGTGTCGATGTCGGCGCCGTCGGGCAGACAGGCCCATACGTCGTCATTGGTGAAGTTCGGGTTCTCGGCGCTGGTCGTGGCGTCCATCAGCACATACAGAATGCCGGTGCGCGGCTGGAAGTCGACGTTGTCAGGCATTCGCAAGTGCGGGTTGCCGATAATGAACGGTGTTACCACCGGCTTCGTGCCGGTGTTGAAGCCGGCATCGCTTGTTGGGTTGTCGGTGAAACAGAGCACCTCGCCCCACACGTCCTCCTGGTCATTCCCGGTGTTCGGCCAACAGGCACGTAGCTCGCCCCGCGCCCAGGCGATCGGATCGAGATCCATATCTTCCGGCCGATAGTAGCCGGTGTAGCCGCCCGCCGCCAGTGCCGAGGTCGCCAGATCGGTCGCCGTCGAGAGCGGGCCGATCCATTTGCCGGCGCCGGTGTTGGTTCCCTGGCCAAAATCGGTCCCCCCCGAGCGCAGGCCCAGCCGCAACACATAGACCGAGCCGGCCGCCAGTGGTGACTGATCCAGGCTGGCGATCGGCCCGGCGCCAGGGCTGCGCGGGGTTGTGGGGACAAATTTGTAGATCCCGCCGCCCGGCTTGCCGTTCGCGGGCCGCAGTTCGTCACCGTAGTAGGTCGTGCCGTCGGGTAGTAGGACGATGCCTTCGAAGCTCACCCGACCGAGCGCGGTACGCGTGACGACATGGGCTGGATCGGAGCTGGTTCCCGCGACACGATTGACTGTGATGCCGGTTATATTGAGCGGGTCGAGAATCTCCCAGACGCGCCCGGCCGGCCCGGCCTCCTCGCCGACGAGGATTGTGCCCCAGTCGGTCCGATGCGATGGGTCGCACGAAGTCATTCCGGAGATCATGTCGGTTACCTGGCCGTCGGAAAGACGAACGCGCTGGACAGTTGCGGGCGAGCCGGGCGCGGTGCCGTTGATCTCATTGCAGATGATCGCGTGGGTTGGGTGATCGTCGTTCGGCCAGAGCGCAATCATGTCGGCGTCCTCACCGACTCTGTCGCTGATAACCTTCACCGACAGCTCGCGGGCGACGGCGACAGCTTGATCGCCCGGCGCGGTGCTGGACGGCGTGTTGGCCGAGGCCTCGACTGGCTTTCCGAAGCCGAATAGGTCGCGCGAGCGCTCGCGTAGACCCTGCTCGTACTCGGCGCCCGGGTCGCGGTCGCCATTGTCACGTCGACTGAACTCGTCAAGCGCGCTAGAGGCGCGCCTTGGCGTCGAGTTCGATGGAGCCGCTGCCGTAAAACCCACGCTCAGCAACACAAGCGCGACGGCGACAGCGACTAGCAGCAGAATCAACCGGCGCCCGCTTTTCTTCCGCGGCATGTTCTTTCTCCTCCTCTTATAGATAACTTTACCGGTCAGAGTGGGGCTGCTTGAGCGTAGCAATTCGAGTTCAAATGTATGTAAAATCTAGGTTAAGATCTCAACAAGAACTGCTGATTTCCCTACGAACGGACCCGAAGAATTGAAGAACCTTGTCTAACTTGATGCCCCAGAACCGGAATGTTATACTACGCCCGGATCGCGACAGTGTAGGGTTTACGCATGGCAGATGTCTTGTATGGCCGCAACGCCGTTCGCGAGGCGCTGCGCGCTGGCCGGCGGACGTTCCAGCGCCTGATGGTATCCTCAGGCGCGCAGGAGGCCGGCACTTTGGGTGAGGTGATTCGGCTGGCCGAGAAGGCCGAGGTGCCGATCGCGCGCGTCGATCGGCACGAGCTCGATCGCAAGTTGCGCGACGCCAATCACCAGGGCGTGGCGCTGGAGTGCGGCGATTACCCCTACGCTGAGCTGGCCGATTGCCTAGCGCTGGCCGAAGAGCGCCAGGAGCCGGCGCTGCTGCTGTTGCTCGACCACCTGCAAGATCCCCAGAACGTGGGCACACTGCTCCGCACCGCCGAGACCGTCGGCGCCCACGGTGTGGTGCTGCCGGGCCGTCGCGCCGCCGAAGTGACGCCGGCCGTCGTCAACGCCTCGTCCGGTGCGACCGAGCACCTGCGGATCGTGGTGGTCGGCAACCTGGCGCAGACGATCGTCGAGCTGCAAAAGAGTGGCGTGTGGGTCGTCGGGGTCGAGGACGACGAGCGCGCCCAGGAGTTCGACCGCGCCGACCTGGATATGCCGTTGGGCCTGGTGATCGGTGCAGAGGGCCCTGGCCTCGCGCGGCTGACCCGCGAGCGCTGCGATTTCCTGATCAAGCTGCCTATGCGCGGCCAGATCGCCTCGCTCAACGCGGCCGTGGCCGGCTCAATCGTGCTGTATCACGCCTGGCGTGTACGGAAAGTTAAAACTTAGAACTCAAAACTCAAAACTGGAGATAGTCAATGACATATACCGATCGGGCTCTGAGCACACTTCACGAATGGGTGCAATCCGAGGTTTTGCGCAAGCACTGCTACGCCGTCGCGGCCTCAATGCGCCATTTCGCGCAGCTGAATGGCGCGGATGCCGATCTATGGGGCGCGGTTGGTTTGCTGCACGATTTGGATTTCGAGCAGTACCCGCAGATGCCGCCGCCTGGTGATGCGCCGGCAGCCGCCGCGGCGGCGATTCTGGCTGGCCAGGCGGGCGAGCCGCTGCTGCGAATGCACCCGTTCGTCGGGGTTGCGCACTTGCGGCAGAACGGCTGGAGCAACGAGGTATGCCGCGCGATTCTAGCGCACGCCGACTACAGCGGCGTGCGTCCCGAGACATCGCTGGAGCGGAGTCTGGTAGCCGTCGATGAGCTGTCCAGCTTTGTGATAGCTGTGGCCCTGGTTCGCCCAAGCAAAAGTGTCTTCGATGTGGACGTCGCCGCCGTCAAGAAGAAGATGAAGGACAAAGCATTCGCGCGGGCGGTCAATCGCGAGGATATCACACGTGGGGCGGAGGGGCTGGACATGCCGATCGACGACCTGATTCACCATGTCATTTCCGCGCTGCGTGAGGCGGCCCCCCAGCTTGGTGTTCAGGGCGTGAGCGAGGGCTAGGTATAGTATCGTCCGGTCACGTTTACGACTCACAATCGCGGCTCCTATGCTATACTGGGCCGCGACACTTACAGGTCGTTCGTAGGTGCCTGGATCTAGCCTGTCGCTGCGCCTCTCCGCATACCCGCGGCCTGCGTATCGGCGCGAGATCGCGCAGCGCTTGATCGGCCCAATGACGCTGCGATTTCAGCACAAGCTGAGCATTCCCACCGCCGCTTACCAGTTGATCGAGCGCGCCCCGGTTCTGGATCAGCTCGATCACGCGATCACCACCAAACAGGTTGTCGCCCTGGGTGCGTTGGCCGGTTGGGGCAAAACGACGGTGCTGGCCCAATGGGCGGCGCGCGCCGCGCTTCCGGTTGCCTGGTATACGCTGGACAGCAGCGACCGCGACCCGCATCTGTTCCTCGATTACCTGCTCCACGCAGTGGCTGCGTATGTGCCCGACGCAGCCGAGTTGGGCAAACAGCTTACCAGCACGACGCAGCAAGCGCTTCCGGATCTGTTTCGCGCCGCGGCCCTGGCGATCGCCGCGGTGTCGGAACCGTTCGTGCTCATTCTCGACGACTACCACGCCCTGGAGGATGACACACTGCCGGTGCTGCCGGGCATGGAGTTGATCTTCGATCTGCTGGCGCAGGTGGCCGAATATGCCCCCAACTGCCATCTAGTGATCTCCTCGCGCATGCTGCCGAACCTGCGCGGCATCGCGCGGTTGACGGCGCAGCGCCGCGCGGTGTTCTTCGACTACGCGATGCTGCAATGGACCGTCGACGAAGTGCGCCGGCTGGCGCAGAGCAGCGGTGGCGGCGATATCTCGCCGGAACACGCTGGCCAGCTTGTCGCCCAGATGAGCGGCTGGGTCACCGGGATCGTGCTCTCGCTCGACCAAGTCGTGCGTGCGCACGAGCAGCTGGCGCTGGATGGCCCCGCCGATACTAGCGGCGTCTATGCCTACTTTGCCGAGCAGATCATCGCGCCGCTGGCGCCTGCGCTACAGGAGTTTCTCGAAGAGACCAGCGTGCTGGAGGATCTCTCGCCTCAGCGCTGCAACGCGCTCCGCCATACGAATGATGCGTCCGCTTTCTTGGCCGAAATCACCCGCCGCGGCCTGTTTGTCTCGCATAAGGGCGGCACGCTGGCGTATCACAGTCTATTTCGCGATTTCCTGC
Source organism: Roseiflexaceae bacterium (assembly GCA_035258585.1). Taxonomy (GTDB): domain Bacteria; phylum Chloroflexota; class Chloroflexia; order Chloroflexales; family Roseiflexaceae; genus DATFXE01. The sequence continues at coordinate 12,995 of DATFXE010000740.1, forward strand.
GCGGGCGGCTGGCGCGAGATCCTGTGCGCGAGCGGGTGCTGCTGCTGCGCGCGGGCGAGCTGTATGCCGAGGAGGATGAACTCGATCGTGCGCTGGAATGCTATCTGGCTGCGGCTTCCGAGCAGCGCGCGCTCGATCTGATGCGCGCCGCGATTTCACGCTTTCGCCAGCGTTCGCGCCAGAATACGTTGCTAGCCTGCTTCGAGCGATTGAGCGCATATTTGGAGCGGGTGGGCAAGGGCCGGCTGTTGCCAGCCGACCTGCTGCTCGCCCAGGTGCATGTGTTCAACGATCTTGCCCTGTGGGAGCGAGCGGAGCTGGCTATTCAGCTTGCCGAGACGGTCGGCGATAACCTGGTGCGCTCGGAAGCTGCCATTCTATACGCCGAGGTTATGATTCTGCGCGGCAATCTTGCCCGCGCCCAGTCGGCCCTCGACGCTGTGGCCAGCGTAGCGCTGCCGCCGCGGCTGCAATTTGAGTATCAGCGGACGATTGGTCGAGTCCGAATTTTGTCGGGCGATATTCATTCGGCTATCGCGGCGCTCGAAGCCGCTCAGGAGCTGGCGCCTGCGGCGGTT